>RGWK01000083.1 GCA_010029775.1 Gammaproteobacteria bacterium | reverse complement strand
GCTCGATCTCGAGGTGCAGCTGCGCACGCTGCGTCGCTGGAAGGCCGAAGGTCGTATCCGCTACATCGGCATCACGCATTACACCGTGGCCTCGCATGACACTCTGGCCGAGATCATTCGGCGCGAGCCGCTCGATTTCGTGCAGTTCAACTACTCGGCGACGACAACGGCCGCAGAGAAAACGCTGTTGCCGCTGTGTGCGGATCGTGGTGTAGCGACCATCATTAATCGCGCCTTCGACGACGGCAAGATTTTCGCGCAGTTGCGTGGCACGGCGCTGCCTAGCTGGGCCGGCGACATCGGCTGCAGCAGTTGGGCACAGGTGCTGCTCAAGTACGTGATTTCACACCCGGCCGTGACTTGCGTCATTCCGGCCACCGGCAAGGTGGCCAACATGCAGGACAACCTCGCTGCGGGGCGCGGGCCTCTGCCTGATGCGCCGTTGCGCCGCGTCATTGCCGCGGCGGTGCAGCAGGTTTAGCGCTGGTAGTCGACCACGCGGCGCTCGCTCGCGAGGGCCTTGACCTGCGGCACTACGGCCAGATGCAGCGGATGCTGCTGATAGCCATCGAGCGCTGCCCGATCGACGAATTCGCTGTAGAGCACGACATCGGCGCTGTTGGCGTCGGTGAGGAAATTAATCCCCACTTCGATGTGCGTCATGCCGGGGATGCGGCCGGCGAGGCCCTCGAGTAATTCCTTGATCTTTGCGGCGTCGGCCGATTTCGAAGCCTCGTCCTTCAGACGCCACATCACGATGTGCTTGACCATGCTTGCTCCTCGATGGATTACGAACGCAGCGTTTTGAACGCGGCGAGTGCCTCTTCTCGCGAGGCTTTCAGATCTACGATCGGTGCCGGGCGCGGCCCGTTGCCGAGCCAGCGTCGCTGGTACTCGCCTTGCGGGTCGAACTTGTCGGCCTGACTGGCCGGATTGAACACACGGAAGTAGGGCGCCGCGTCGGCGCCGCAGCCGGCGGCCCACTGCCAGCCGAGCGTGTTGCTGGCGAGGTCGGCGTCCACCAGCGTGTCCCAGAACCAGCGCGCACCATTCAGCCAGTGCATGCGCAGGTTCTTCACCAGAAACGAGGCGACGACCATACGCACGCGGTTGTGCATCCAGCCGGTTTCCCACAACTCGCGCATGCCGGCATCGACGAGCGGGATTCCCGTACGCCCGTGTTGCCAGGCCAGCAGGTCGGCGGCGTTCTCGCGCCACGGGAAGCGCTCGAAGTCTGGCCGGAGCGGCGCATTGGTGGTGCGCGGAAAGTGGTAGAGCAGATGGTGTGCGAACTCACGCCACCCGATCTCGGTGATGAACTGCGTGCTGCGCCACTCGGGTGCGGCGTGCCAGATCTGCCGTGGCGAGATCTCGCCGAAGTGCAGATGTGGCGATAGCCGCGACGTGCCTGGCACTGCGGGCATGTTGCGCTGCTCCGCGTAATCTTTGACAGGGCCGCCGAGGAAGGTTTTCAGCAGCGCAGCGGCACCATGCTCCCCTGGGCGCCATGCCTTGGCCATGCCGCCATACCAGGCAATGTTCGGCATGAGTCGCAGCTGATTGCGGTACACGCCTTGCGCCAGTACGGCGTGAACACTTGGAAGGGTTTGCCGCTCAGATTCTGCACATCCCACGGCTCGATCAGCAGAGCCGTGTTGAAGCTGCGAACCTCGATGCCATCGGCACGCAGTGCATTCTTGATCTCCGCATCGCGGGCGATCACCTGCGGCTCGTACCGTCGGCCCCAATACACAGCGGTCGCACCGGTCTCTGCAAGCAACTCGCGCAGACTGTCGAGACTGCGAGTGGCGCGGCGCAACACGAGGCGGGAGCCGCGTTTCTCGAGTTCATTGGCGAGCGCAGCGAGCGACTGGTGCAGCCACCAGCGCGTCGCTGCGCCGGGCTGCCACTCGCCTTCTTCATCCGGTGACCAGATGAACACCGGGATGACCTCACCGCGTTCGAGGGCTGCTTGCAGGGCCGGCTGGTCGGCGAGGCGAAGGTCTTGTCGCAACCACAGCAATGTCGCCGTCATAAACCATGCTCCCGGATGACTTGCGCGACTTGCTCAATGGCGACGTGGCGCGGACTGCTCTTGCGCCAAATAGCGCCGATCGTTCGCGTAGGCGCGGGTTTGACGAACGGTCGTACAGCAACGCCGCGGGTGTGGGCATGGATGCCGCGTGTGGCCAGTTCCGGCAGTAGCGTGACGCCGGCGCCGGAGGCCACCATCTGTCGCAGCGTCTCAATGCTGGTGGCGCGGAAATCCTGCCGCTCCTCGACGTCGATGCGGTTGCAGACATCGAGTGCCTGATCACGCAGACAGTGACCATCCTCGAGCAGCAGCAAGGTCGCGCCACGCAGATCTTCGATGCGTAGGTGTTTTTTCGCGGCGAGCGGATGGCGGGCGGGAGTGGCGACGACGAACGGCTCGTCATACAGCGCTACGGAAGTGAGCCCTTCCATCTCCACGGGCAATGCAAGGATGCCCATGTCGATGTCGCCGGCGCGCAGTCGCTGCAGCATGGGTTCGGTCTGGTGTTCGTAGAGCAGCAGATCGAGCCGCGGCAGCGCCTTGCGCAGCGGCGGGGCGATCGACGGGAGCAGGTAAGGGCCGATGGTTGGCAGGAACGCAACGCGAAGACGCCCTGCGAGCGGGTCGCGGTGGGTGCGCGCGATGTCGACCACTTCGTCGGTGGCCTCGACGATGAGCCGGGCGCGGCGGACGATGTCGGTGCCGGCGGGCGTGAGCAGAGCGTGCCGCGGCTGCCGCTCGATCAGTGGTACGCCGAGGTAGTCCTCAAGTTTCTTGAGCTGCGCGGACAGCGTCGGCTGGCTGACGAAACAGCGCGCGGCGGCCTTGCCGAAATGGCCGGTGTCGGCCACGGCTACGAGGTAGCGCAGGTCTTTGAGTTTGATGTCGGCCATAAATGGGATCTATCGGAATCATCACATCAATTGACCGGGCTGTCGAGTCACTGACGGGGGGCTGCCAGCGCTGATATTCTTGGTGCAAACCGCAGGAGTGCCATCATGTCGCAGCGCCACGAGAAAACCGCCTACGTCGTTGTGTGTCGGGACGGGCCGAACGGTGCGTTGGTTCGCGCCGCGCAGAACGCCGCGCACCTCGCCTACATCGAAACCGTGATGGACGAGTTGAACGTTGCGGGGCCGCTGTACGACGAGGGGCGCGAGCAGCCGGTCGGAAGTCTTTACTGCCTGCATACGTCGAGTCTTGCACGCGCCCAGCAGATCATCGAGAACGACCCCTACGTCCGCAATGGTGTGTTCACCACCATCGAGTATTTCCCGCATCTGCCGGCGGCGGGGAAATATATCGGCGGCAAGATCTGGTAGCTCACGTGGCTACGGCGCCTCTGTTCAACGAGATGCATGCGGACGACGCCACCGTGCGTCCGCACTACAGCCCGTATGCAGAGTGGCTGGCCGAGACGCCTGGCGAGCGCATCCTCGAGAAGCGAGCGGAGGCAGACACTCTGTTCCGCCGAGCGGGCATCACTTTTGCCGTGTATGGCGATGAGACCGGCACCGAGCGACTCATTCCCTTCGATATTGTTCCGCGCATCATTCCCGCGGACGAATGGAGCGGTCTGCAGCGAGGCTTACGACAGCGGGTGACGGCGCTCAACGCCTTCCTTCACGACGTGTATCACGATCAGGACATTCTCAAGGCCGGCAAGATTCCAGCCGAGCAAGTGCTCTGCAATGTGCAGTATCGCCCGGAGATGCAGGGGCTCAACCTGCCGATGGACGTGTACGCCCACATCGCCGGCATCGATCTCGTGCGCGCCGGCGCCGGCGAGTACTACGTGCTCGAAGACAATCTGCGCGTGCCCTCGGGTGTGTCCTACATGCTCGAGGATCGCAAGGCGATGATGCGCCTGTTCCCCGAACTCTTTGCGCGCTACAGCGTGGCGCCGGTCGAGCACTATCCGGATCTGCTGCTGGAAACCCTGCGTGCGGTCGCACCGGGCGGCGTGCGTGATCCGACCGTGGTGCTGCTGACCCCCGGCGCCCACAACAGCGCTTATTTCGAGCACGCCTTTCTCGCGCAGCAGATGGGCATCGAACTCGTCGAAGGGCAGGATTTGTTCGTCGACGACGAAATCGTCTATATGCGCACCACGCAAGGCCCGCAGCGGGTCGACGTGATTTATCGGCGCATCGACGACGACTTCCTCGATCCGCTTGCCTTCCGACCCGACTCCATGCTCGGCGTGCCGGGTTTGCTTGCGGCATATCGTGCCGGACGCGTGGCGATTTCCAACGCCGTAGGCACGGGCATTGCCGACGATAAGTCCACATACCCGTTTGTACCGGAGATGATCCGCTTTTATCTGGGCGAGGAGCCGATTCTCGCCAACGTGCCGACCTGGATCCTGCGCAAGCCAGAGGATCTCGCCTACGTGCTCGATCATCTCGGTGAGCTCGTCGTCAAGGAAGTCCACGGAGCCGGTGGCTACGGCATGTTGATCGGTCCGCGCGCCTCACGTACCGAGATTGAGGCGTTTCGCGCGCGAATCGTTGCTGATCCGGCGCGCTACATCGCGCAACCGACCCTTGCGCTTTCGGCTTGCCCGACCTTCGTCGAGAGCGGGCTTGCACCGCGGCATGTCGATCTGCGCCCATTCGTGCTGTCGGGCCGAGACATCGTCATGGTGCCGGGCGGGCTTACCCGTGTCGCGCTGCGCGAGGGTTCGCTCGTGGTGAACTCCTCCCAAGGGGGAGGCACGAAAGACACCTGGGTGCTCGCATGCTGAGTCGCACTGCCGATCATCTCTACTGGATGTCGCGCTACACCGAGCGCGCCGAGAACCTCGCGCGCATGCTCGATGTGAACTGCCGTATGACGCTGCTGCGCCAAGAAGAGGACGTCGTGCGCCGACGCTGGACTTCGACGCTGACCACGGTGGGGCAACTTGAGCCCTTCCTCGCTGCGCATGGTGTGGTGACGCAGGCTTCTGCCATCGACTGGATCTCCTTCGAACGCAGCAATCCGGGCAGCATCGATCAGTGTCTCGATCGTGCGCGTGACAACGCGCATGCCGTGCGGGGCACGCTGACTTCGGAGACCTGGGAAACCTTGAACGCCACGTGGCTCGAGATTCGCCGCTTCAAGCGCGATACGGTTTCGAGCCAGGCCCCGGGTGATTTCTTCGAATGGGTCAAGTTCCGCTCGCATCTGGCGCGCGGGGTGATTCAGGGCACGATGCTGCAGGATGATGCACTCGAATTCACGTTACTCGGCACCTATCTCGAGCGTGCCGACAACACGGCGCGTATCCTCGATGCGCGCTTCGAGTTTCTCGCACCCGAGGCGGCCAAGTCGGATGACGCGGGCGATTACTACGAGTGGAGTGCGCTACTGCGCTCGGTGTCTGCTTTCGAGATTTATCGCAAGGTGTATCGCGATCTGATCACACCACGGCGAGTGGCCGAGCTGCTGATACTGCGCGAAGCGATGCCGCGATCGCTGCGCCATTGCATGAGTCGCGTGCAGCAGACTCTCGTCAAGGTCGCTAATTCGCGTTCTGCTGAAACGTTGCGGCGTGCCGGCGAAATTCACGCCGGATTGCAGTACGGCCGTATCGAGGATGCGTTGGAAGAGGGGCTGCGCAGTTATCTCAGCAGTTTTCTCGAACGTACCAGCGATTTGGGCGCACGCATCGCCCGCGACTTTCTCGTTTCGGAGGCCACGTCCTAGCATGCTGCTGCACATTCGCCACGAAACGGTCTATCGCTACGACCGTCCGGTCAATCGCAGCGTGCAGAGTTTGCGACTCACGCCACGTACCGAAGCCGGACAGCGGGTGCTGGCCTGGGAGCTGCAGGCGCCGGGCCGGCGATCGCAGCAACTTGATGCCTTCGGCAACGTGATGCATTTGCTGAGCATCGATGAGCCGCACGGTGAGATTCACATCCAGGTTTCCGGCACCGTCGAAACCGAGGATGTGCCCGATTCCTCGCCCTCGGCACGCGGCGCGCTCTCGCCATTGGTCTATGTGGCGGAAACTCCGTTGACACGAAGCGATGCTCACTTGCAGCAGTTCGCACGCGAGCACGGCAGGGCGCGTCTTGATCGTCAGGGTGCGATGCAGTTGGCCGGAGCGGTGCGATCCGCTCTCGAATACGTTCCCGGTGCGACCGAGGTCTACGACACTGCAGCGCATGCGTTCTCGCTGCGCCGAGGCGTGTGCCAGGACCACGCCCACGTGATGCTGGCCTGCTGCCGAGTACTCAACGTGCCGGCGCGTTATGTCAGTGGTTATCTGCTCACCCAACATGACGAACACATCGCAAGTCACGCCTGGGTGGACGTCTGGCTGGAGCAGGACAATCGCTGGTTTGCCATCGATGTCACCCATCACGCGCCAGGCGGCCCGCATCATTGCCGTCTCGCTGTCGGACGCGACTATCTCGATGCTTGCCCCGTGCGCGGCGTGCGTCGCGGTGGCGGTCAGGAAACGATGTCGGCGACGGTCGCCGTTTCGGCCGGGTCGGCAGAGCCCCGCACGACGGCTGGTCGGCCGCGATTGCTGCAGCAACGCCAGGCCCAGCAGTAGAATCAGTCATGACTTATTGCGTTGCTACCCTGCTCGACACCGGTATGGTGTTCCTCTCCGACTCGCGTACCAATGCGGGCGTCGATCACATCAACACCTTCCGTAAGATGCATGTGTTTGAGCGGGCCGGAGATCGGGTGCTGGTGTTGATGACCGCGGGCAATCTCGCCGTCTCGCAGGCCGTGGTGCACGTTCTTCACGAGGAGTCTGTTCGACCGGATCGCGAAAGCCTCTACACGGCACCGACGCTGTTCGACGCGGCTGTGCTGGTGGGCGATGCCGTGCGCACGGTTCACCGGCGCGATGCCGAGGCTTTCAAGGAGCACGGCATCGAATTCAACGCCTCCTTCATACTAGGCGGGCAGATCCGCGGTGAGGCCCCGCGGCTTTTCAACATCTACGCCGCCGGAAACTTTATCGAGGCGACGGATGACACGCCTTACTTTCAGATCGGCGAATCGAAATACGGCAAGCCCATCCTCGATCGGGTGATCACGCGCTCCTCGAGCCTTGCCGAAGCCGCCAAGTGCGCGCTCATTTCGATGGACTCGACCATCCGCTCCAATCTCTCGGTAGGACCGCCGCTCGATCTGTTGTGCTTCCGGCGCGATGCCTTGCGTGTGCTGCTGCACCGCAACGTCACGGCAGAGGATGACTACTTTCGAATGATCCGCTCGGCGTGGAGCGACAGCCTTCGGCACGCGTTCCAGTCGCGAACAGGAACGGAATCGCACCAAACGCTGTGCACAGGCTCGTCATCAGCACCGGTCGCAGGCGTGTGGTGGCGGCGGTGATGATGGCCTCGGTGAATTCGATACCCCGATCGCGCAACTGGTTGGCGAATTCGACGATGAGCACGCCGTTTTTGGCGGCAATGCCGATCAGCATCACCACGGCGATCTGGCTGAAGATATTGACGCTCATGTCATGCAGCTTGAGTCCGAACACCGCGCCGAGGAGCGCAGTGGGCACGGTGACCATGATGATCGCCGGATGTACAAAACTCTCAAACTGAGCGGCAAGTACAAGGAACACGATGATTACCGCAAACACCAGCGTGATCCATAGCTGACCGCCGCTGCGTACGTAATCGCCCGAGTCGCCGTCCCACATCAACGTAGCGCTTGGTGGCAACTCGCGCTTGACGGTGTCTTCAAACCAGCGCACCGCCTCGCCCATCGAATAGCCTTCGGCGAGGTTGGCGCTGATCTCGACCGATCGCAGTCGGTTGAAGCGGCTGAGCTCGGTGGCGCCGGCGGCCTCGGTCAGGCGCACGACGCTCGCGAGCGGCACCAGTTCACCGGTGCGATCCGAGCGAACCTGCAGGTTGGTGAGATCCGTCGTGGTCGAGCGTTCGTCAGCTCGGCCTTGCAGGATCACGTTGTACTCGCGACCGCGGTCAATGAAGGTGGTGACGATACGTGAACCCAGCATGGTCTCGAGCGTGCGACCCACGGTCTGCAGCGATACGCCAAGGTCGGCAGCGCGGTCCCGGTCGATGGCGACGCGGATTTGCGGCTTGCGCGGCTTGTAGCTGTTATCGACGGCCACGAGGCCCGGGTTGTCCTCCGCGAGCTTGACGAGTTTCTCGGACCATTCGCCGAGTTGCTCGAAATCCGGTCCGCCGATCACGGCCTGCACGGGCTTGCCCCAGCCGCCACGCAGGCTGCCTGGAACCATGGTGTTGGCACGCACACCCGGGAGGCTCGTGAGCTTGCGACTGATTGATGCTGCAATGTCCTGCGCGCTGCGATCACGCTGATTCCAGGGCGCCAACGTCAGGATCACGCGTGCGGAATTCACTGCGCCGGCGCCGCCGTCCATGCCGCCGGGCACACGCAGCGTAACGCGCAGGATGTCGCCCTTGGCTGTTTCCGCCTCGACGATTTCCTCGAGCTTGCGACCGTACTCGGCCGTGTATTCGAAGCTCGCACCCTCGGGGGCTTGCGCCACG
>RGWK01000082.1 GCA_010029775.1 Gammaproteobacteria bacterium | reverse complement strand
AGTTGCTCATCGAGGGCGAAAAGCGTTTGCCGTCCGCGCTCGCTTCAGAACCGGAGCTGCAGGCCGAGGTATTGCTCTCGATCGCTAACGTATGGGCGAGGTTTGGTGATGTGGAAAAAACCATTGCAGCGACACAGCGACGGTCTGAAATCTTTAAATCACTGAAAAACCGTCGACTGCATATCGAAGCGTTGCTTGATGAGGCTCATTTGGCATCCCAGATCGGGGATATCAGCAGACTAAAAATAATTCTAAAAGAAATAGAAAACACTCACGCGCCTCACGTTTCCAGATCCATGACTGCGAAATCCCTGTCTGAGTTTTTCTGGCTTCGTGGATGGGTCGCTCTTACCTCAGGAAACTTAACCGAAGCGAGCAAACTATTTATAGATTCAGAGCGATACTCTGCCGCAGTCGAGGATCCCGAGTTAGAAATTAGGGCAAAATATGGCCAATTTCAGACAGCAATTCGACTCGGGAACCGCACTGCGGCGTTACGGGCATATCAATCATCGGTCGACTTGATTTCAAAATCCAAGCTTGCCGTCGCAGATCGTTTACATAGAGGGTTTGAGCTCGTTACCGGGCTTTACCTCCTTGGGGAGTTCGCCGAGGGTTGGCCTGAAATGGATCGTCTGATGAAGATTTCGATGTCTCTATATGGCGCGGACAACCCGACGCAGGAGATGCTGCAGCGGTATTGGTTAAATTGGGCGATACAGCTTGAAAAGTTCGATGATGCGATATCTTGGTTGAACAAAAATAAAATTTCACGTAGCGAGTGTTACGGTGAAATACCGATTCACAAAGAGCGGTGGTGCTTAATTTATTTCCGAGCCTTGGCGGCGTCAGGAGATCACCAGAGTGTCACCAGCGCACTTAAAGGTTTTAGAAATAGCGCAAGAGCATTGTCAACTGATGAGCTAGCGCTAATTGATGTAACAGAGATTGAGTCTCTTATAAAAATAAAACAAACAAAAAACTTTTCTCAGAGAGTTGAGATTTTTGGCTTAAAGAGCGCGATCGCAAATCAATCACCAACAGTAATTTATTATCACTCGTGGTTTCGCGGGATAGTTTTTATAAAAAACAGAGACTTTAGGTCCGCGAAAGAGCAGCTAAAGGAAGCGGAAAATGTTGCAATAAAACAGTTTGGGCATGACCATCCGAGAACAATTCAAGCGAAGATATGGAAAACAATTGCCAATATAGAAGAGCTTGGCAACGATATAGATTCTAAACCGTTAGTAAGAGTAGCCCGAAGCGACATTTCTCGACTGAGTCGTCGACTCGGGCAGGGTCACTCGGTAGTGAAAAAACTATATCAGTTGCTAGAAAAGTACGAGAGTCCCGGAGCGGTCCGTCGATCAGGCGGTCTCGAAGATATCAGTGCGTTTTTTTAGTGTAACGCCAGGTGACTAAAAAACACGTTTTTAGAGTAGAAAAACAAGGAGTTGAAATCATGAATAAGTATGTTTTTAGATTCTTTGGAATATTAACCTCAGCGCTAATTTCCTCTGCTGCGCAAGCAGCAGGGTGGGTCAGTGTTTCAACACAGGTTGATACGAGTGTTTTATACGCGAGAATTGCAGAGATAATCTTCGTTCTAGAAATGGTTAAACTACCTATTGTTTTGCCAATTCTGCCGTAACCTTTCGGGTATCCTCTGCCCACCAGTGATTGGTGGGCAGAGGAGTTTTAATGAGTAACGAGAATCTCGGGCGCGGTGCGGCGGATGTCACGCTGGAGCTGATTGCATCGCGCAGTTCGGTCAAGAAATTCGTCGAGCAGGTGCCGACCCGAGGGCAGATCGAGACATTGCTGGCCGCTGCCAGTCGTGCACCGGATCACGGACGGCTGGCTCCTTGGCGGTTCACCGTACTGCAGGGTGCTGCGCGGGAGATCAGTTCGTGGCCGTGGGTGCGGCCGTGCAGAACCTGTGGACTGCGGCACAAGCTCTCGGCCTAGGGTGCGCGTGGAAGACGGGATCCCACGCCTATAGCGATCATGTGCTGCAAGCCCTCGGTTGCGCCCCGGCTGAGAAGATCATCGGTTTCGTTCATGTGGGAGTGCCTGCGACCGTCGCGCCGGTCAGGCCGGCGGAGTTCGCTGATAAAACGCGTTGGTTGTGACACGGGTCGGTAGCGGGTAGGCATTACGCGGCAATCGGGTTGGATTCGGGCCTTCGGGATTGTGTCGATGTATTTCGTCGGTAGCGTGTCGTCTTCGGGGGAGGCGCTAACGATGGGAGACTCGCATGAGAGCGTTGGTAGGGATTGTCGTCGGAGTTTCTATTTTTTTGTTGTGCGCCGGCAGTAGCGTCGGGGCGCAAATGATTCCGGGTACGGGGTACCGCGCGGGAGCCGGCAGTGGCCCTGTTTCGGGTGCGGCTGGCGGCGGCGCTGTGGTGGGCGCTGAAGGTCTCGAACGGTGTGACGCCCCCTTGGGTTTTATCGCCGTCGCGGATCCGCGAGATGACATGATCCGCGGATTGTGGAGTTATCGGCTGCAGTCGCCCGTTCAACTCATTCGATTGATGGTGCAGCAGTCAAACTGCTTTACTGTGGTCGAGCGCGGCGTGGGCGCCGAGTACATCCTTCGCGAACAGTCGCTTCGTCGGGCAAATGAGACGGGGCCGACGGACACCGCCAGGCTCGTCGCAGCGGACTATATTTTGACGCCTTCAGTGGTGTTCGCTGAAGACAATGCCGGCGGGCTGCGCGGTGATCTCGACGGGTTACTGGATCGCTCGAGCCGTTTGTGGGGTCGAGTGACTGGTGGTGTGCGCTTCAAGGAGGCACAAACGAGCATGTTGCTGGCCGATGCGCGCACGGGCATTCAGGTAGCAGCGGCTGAGGGGAGCACGCGGAAGGCAGATCTGAACCTAACCGGGAGCATGTTTAATCGTGGTACCTATGGTTCTCTCGGTGGCTACGGCGATACCAACGAGGGCAAGATCGTGGCGGCCGCACTGCTCGACAACTACAACAAGATTGTCCGTGTCGTGCGCTCCATGGGTTCGACGCAGCGATCGAGTGCTTCGGTGGCGGCGACCGTGGATGTGGGTGATGTCGTTCGGCCGCGGATCGGCAATATCCGGCTGTTTAAATGGCCGGATGCTACGGCGGATATCGTCGCCACGCTCGCTCGCACCGATGAACTGGTGGTAACGGCGATCAACCGAAACGGTTTCGTCGCTGTGCGGGGCGTGCGCAGTTACGGTTGGGTAGAGCGTGAGCTCGTTGCGCGATCGCCCTAACGTAGTTCGTTGGCGCTGACGAGGAAGCCATTCTCGTCGGCGTACAACCAATCGCCGGGCCGGAAGGTCACGCCGGCGAACCGGACCACGATGCCGCGTTCGCCGGTGCCATGCTGCTGGGGTCGCGTCGGGCACACGTTAAGTGCGCGGGCCGCGAGCGGCATCTGCCCCAGCACCTCGATGTCACGTACCGCCCCGTTGATGATGATGCCGGCCCAGCCATTTTCGATGAGCAAGCCGCCGAGTTTGTCGCCGAACAGCGCACGGCGTAGCGAGCCGCCGCCGTCAACCACCATCACGCGTCCTTGTCCTGGGGTGGCCAGGGTTTGCTTCAGCAGCAGGTTGTCTTCATGGCATTTGATCGTATCGATTCGCCCGTGAAAGCGTCTCACGGTGCCGTAGTCACTAAACCGCGACTCGCCGGTCTGAACGGCATCGGGATAGTCGTCGGAAAGGTCGCAGATGCTTCTAATCATGGAGACAGTCCGTGTTCTGTGGTATCCCTTGGGCGCACGATTATGCAGCAATTAGCCGTGGGGGGAAGATGATACTGATCACCGGAGCAACCGGCCGTACCGGAAGCCACGTCGCCCGAGAATTGGCGTTGCGTGGTGTTCCTGTCAGAGCCTTAGTACGTAATCCGGCCAAGGCTGCGGCCTTGGCTGCTGCTGGCGTCGAACTCGTTACCGGCGATGCCAGTGACGCCGAGAGCGTTCGTGGCGCGATGCGCGGTGTGCGCAAGGTTGCGGTCATCTTCCCCAATGGCGAACAGCAACTGGCGCTCGAAAAACAGGTCGTGGACGTTGCCGTGGCCTCAGGTGCAGAGCACGTGCTGAAGATCTCCTCGATGGAAGCCTTGCCTACGGCGCATAACCCGACCCATCGGGTGCACTGGGATTCCGAGGAGCATATTCGAGCGAGTGGTGTCGCGTGGACCATGGTTCGACCCAGTTTCTACATGCAGAACTTCCTGTCGAACGCGGCCACCATCAAGGCGGAAGGTAAGTTCTATTACCCATTTGGGGAGAGGGGTGCCGCCGCACTCACTGATTCGCGGGACGCCGGATTCTTCGCAGCCCACTGCCTTGCCACTCCTGGGCACGAGAACAAGAGTTACGACATCACGAGCCCGGACAAACTGAGCTTCCATGAGGTGGCTGCGGTCTTCTCGCGCGAACTTGGTCGCCAGATCGACTACGTTCCGCAGGATCCTGCGGCATACAAGGCTTATCTCGGAAGGTTTCTCGCGAGCCGTTGGCATTTGGATGCCGTGTGCGACATCTTCGCCGAGATTGCTGCGGGGTACGTCGTCGAGCCGACGGATGTGTTCAAGCAGGTCACAGGGCGCGACCCCGTGACGCTCGCCTCCGAGCGGTGTTTACGCCGTGAGTCGGTGCTGATCTGAACGCGAAACCGTGTTGACCGATGCTGATGTCGACAGCCCGCTGGGCATGGGGCTGGTGCTGCGCGCCGCGAGATTTGCTGCGTGGAAGCACCGGCATCAGCGTCGCAAGGGCAAGGGCCGCTTGCCCTATATCAATCATCCGCTCGATCTGGCCCATGTGCTGTGGTTCGAAGGACAGGTGACCGATCCGGTCGTGTTGGCCGCAGCGCTGCTACACGACACCATCGAGGATACGCAGACCAGCGTTCAGGAACTGCAGGGCGAGTTCGGCGAAAAGATCGCTGGTATCGTCATGGAGACGACCGACGAGAAATCGCTCGACTGGCGTGTCCGCAAGAAATTGCAGATCACGCGCGCGCGAAGCGCGTCAGCCGAGGCGCGGCTCGTCAAACTTGCAGACAAGATCTGCAATCTGCGCAGTCTGATTGCCAATCCGCCTCAGAACTGGACCGTCGAGCGGCAGCGGCACTACTTCGACTGGGCGAAGGAAGTGGTAGACCAGTTGCGCGGCGCGAATCCGGATCTGGAGTTGCGCTTCGATCAGGTCTACCGCAAGCGCCCCTGAGGGGCCGCTCAGGCGGCGTATTTCTTGGCCATTGCCTCAAGAGGCATGGGGCGGATGGTCGCCGCCTTGCCGGCGCAGCCGAACGCCTCGTAACGCGCAACGCAGATTTCTTTGGCTGCGAGCATCGCTTCCTTGTTGTACTTGCGCGGATCGAACTCGCTTGGATCCTTGGCCATGGCGCGGCGGATCGCGCCCGTCATCGCCAGACGGATGTCGGTATCGATATTGATCTTGCGCACGCCGTGCTTGATGCCCTCGAGAATCTCCTCGACCGGCACGCCGTAGGTCTCGCGCAACTTGCCGCCGTTCTCGCGGATGATCTGCAGCCACTCCTGCGGAACCGAGGAAGAGCCGTGCATGACGAGATGCGTGTTGGGGATCTTCGCGTTGATCTCGCGAATGCGAGCGATGGCGAGAATGTCGCCGGTTGGCTTGCGGGTGAACTTGTACGCACCGTGGGAGGTGCCGATGGCGATGGCGAGGGCATCAACACCGGTTTTGGCCACGAAGTCTGCGGCTTGATCCGGGTCGGTCAACAACTGATCGTGAGACAGCGTGCCTTCGGCGCCATGGCCGTCCTCTTCGCCGGCAGCCCCGGACTCGAGCGAGCCCAAGCAACCGAGCTCACCCTCCACCGAGACGCCCACTGCATGCGCGATGCGCACGACATGGCGCGTGACGTCGACGTTGTAGTCATAGGACGCCGGCGTCTTGCCATCTTCCTTCAAGGAGCCATCCATCATCACGCTGGAAAAACCGGAGCGGATCGACTGGATGCACACCGAGGGGCTCGCGCCGTGATCCTGATGCATCACGATCGGGATGTGCGGATAGGTTTCAATAGCCGCTTCGATCAAGTGCCGCAGGAATGCTTCTCCCGCGTACTTACGCGCACCGGCCGAGGCCTGCATGATCACCGGGCTGTCGGTCTTGTCGGCGGCCTGCATGATGGCCTGCACCTGCTCGAGGTTGTTGACGTTGAAGGCGGGCACGCCGTAACCGTGTTCGGCAGCGTGGTCGAGCAGTTGACGCATCGAAATAAGAGCCATGTCGGAACCTCGTCAGGAAAACAATAGGACAATTATTGAATTCTAAACCACCGCGCCCCTCAGGCGCGAAGCGGCAAAGGAATATCGATGAAAAGCCGGTCGACCTCGTCCTGGTCAGTGGCACGCTCGGCCTTGTGGATCCGTGTCCGGTCGAGGTGCGGCGCCAGCGACTGCATGAAATCCAGGGTGTAGCGACGCAGGAAGCTGCCGCGACGGAACCCCACCCAGGTCAGATGACGCGGGAAGAGATGGGTGGCGTCGAACGACACGAGGTCGGCGTCCTCCTCAGGGTCGAGGGCCATGGCGGCAACGATCCCCACGCCCAGCCCGAGCTTCACGTAGGTTTTGATGACGTCGGCATCACGGGCGGTCAACGCGATATCGGGCTCAAGCCCTTCGGCGGCGAAAGCGTCCGGCAGCGAGGCCGGGCCGGTCATGTTGAATACGTACGTCACCAAGGGGTAGCTGGCCAGTTTCTGCAGCGAGAGAGTCTTGGCCCGAGCCAGCGGATGCTCGCGAGGCACGACAACACGACGGTACCACTCGTAACAGGGCAGGAGCACGCAGTGGGGCATCTGCTCCTTGGCGCCCGTGGCGATGGCGATGTCGACCTCGCCGTTGACCAGCATTTGCGAGATCTGCTCGGTGGTGCCTTGGTGCAGGTGCAGCCGCACCTGCGGGTATCGCTGCCGGAATCGGCCGATCACCTCAGGGAGTACGTAGCGCGCTTGGGTGTGGGTGGTGGCAATCGATAAAGAGCCGTGCGAGGGATCTCGAACATCCTGCGACATGGCCCGAATGGCTTGCGTCTCACGCAGCACCTTTTGCGCTCGCTCGTAGACTTTCTGTCCGGCCGGGGTCAGTTTCAGCAGGTTGCGGCCGTCGCGGACAAAAAGTTCGAAACCGAGCTCGTCCTCCAGGACCTTGAGTTGCCGGCTGACACCCGGTTGCGACAAATGCAATTTCTCTGCGGCTGCGGAAATCTTGAAGCCGCACTCGACGATGGCCGTGAGGTAGCGAAGCTGCGCGAGTTTCATGGCCCGCGAGACCGCTCAGAACGTGTAATTCAAGAAAATCTGGGGTCCTCGATAAGCCCAGTCGACCGTGCCGCGAAAATCGCCGTCTTTCAAACGCACATCGACTTCGAACGCATCGTAGCCGACACCCACACCCCAGCGCGTGGAAGGGTGCCAGATGAGCGCTGCGCGCCGATTGCTGAGGCTGCCCGCGATATCGTTGACGGTCAGCGAGAAGTACTGCACCTGAGCGTCGAGGTAGACGTTCTTGCCGAGGTGCCAGAGCCCCCGCAGACCCACAACCGGCAGCGGCGCATCGATAGGCGCTTCTCCACCTACTGCACGCGAGCCGATGCCGGCGCTGTTCAGGGTGGCGATGAGCTCAGCCGACAGCGCCGTGTAGTGGACTCCGAGCGAGGCAGCCAATTCGTAATTGGGTCGCGTGAGGACAGTGTACTCGTAGGCGAGTTCAACGATCTCGAATCCGAGTCGACCGGTCACGTCGCTGTTCACCGGGATCAGTTCGTCGCCCCACTGGATTTCTTTGTCTATCCGTGCGCCGTCCGTCTGCGAGTAGTCGGTGTACAGAAAGCGCAGGTGATGACGCGGCTTGAACCGCCACAGGCCCTCGGCGCGGAAGCGATGCGTATCTGCGAGGCCAAAACGCTGGTCCCAATCGACTTCGGTACCCGCCTTGAGTGAGGACGGGTCGAAGCGGATCTGCAGATCGGTGTGATTGGAAAACATGCCGGCGGAGAAGAAGCCGCGGCCGGAGAGTAAATCGGGAGCGGCCTCGGCCGATGCCGCAGGTCCAGTCTGAGCCCCGATGGCGAGCGTCGCCAAAAGAGTCGTCCAGTGCCTGCGCATCGACGGTGCCATGTCAGTCCTCGATGAGGAAGCTACGCAACTGTTCGGAGCGGCTCGGATGGCGCAACTTGCGCAGCGCCTTGGCCTCGATCTGGCGGATGCGTTCACGCGTGACGTCGAACTGCTTGCCGACTTCCTCGAGGGTGTGGTCGGTGTTCAGATCGATGCCAAACCGCATGCGCAGTACCTTTGCCTCGCGCGGCGTCAGTTGTGCGAGCACAGCGTGCGTGGTTTCTCGCAGCGATTCGGCCGTCGCCTGATCGATGGGCGAGGCCACCGAGGTATCTTCGATGAAATCGCCGAGGTGTGAATCCTCGTCGTCGCCGATCGGCGTCTCCATCGAGATGGGTTCCTTGGCGATCTTCAGCACCTTGCGAACCTTGTCCTCCGGCATC
>RGWK01000081.1 GCA_010029775.1 Gammaproteobacteria bacterium | reverse complement strand
CAATACTGGGTCCATACCCAACTCGTGGGTCGAATGGGATTTTTGGAGCGATTTCTCGTCACCCCGTCCAACCATCGTGTACACCACGGGCAGAACGATTACTGCATCGACAAAAACTACGGCGGCATATTTAGCATCTGGGATCAGATTTTCGGCACCTATGCCGATGAGCGGGATGATGAACGGGTCGTTTACGGGGTTCGAAAGCCGCTTCGCAGCTGGGACCCTGTTTGGGCAAATGTTCACCACTACGTCGCGATCGGTCGATTGGTACGCGCGGCACGCACGTGGCGCGAAAAACTGATTCTTGTTTTTGGCCCTCCACGCAGCCCCATGCATCTCGACGCGGTCGGTGAAAAGCCGTTCGTTGCAGCCGATTTTTTGCCTTTCGCAACGCCGTACACATCACGCATGAAGCTCGTAGGTGTTGTGTCGACTGTACTCGGTACGGCCATGTTGATGTCGCTATACGTCATCGATGATCGACTTTCGCTGCCTCAAAATCTGGCGTATTCAGCGTTGATGCTCGGGTTTTTCAGTTTTATCGGGCGGCTCTGGATGCGCCCTGACATGATGGGCCTGCCCCGTTAATACACTCGCGATTACCGATGCGATTCTGTTTTTGGCGACCGCTTACGTGGCGGCGTTCTCGCGGCGTCCGCCCTTGTTCAGGCTGGCATCCGCCCTGTTTTCGGTTGCTGCCCTGTTCGGTGCGCTCAAATTTTCGGGCATTTATGCAGAAGAACAACCACACAGGTTTGTCTCAATGATCGCCGGCGTGGCTGGATTTCCGGCGATGGCGATCTCGCTTGGGTTGTCGGACGAGAGCACACTGCAGCGGGGCAGATTTTCCATACTCGCACTGTTGGGGTTGGCGATGGTCGGTACGCTAGTCGTGATGGGAACGGGCGCGCGGATGTATCTCGATGCGGCGGCGCTGCTCTCCACGCTTGCAGTCGGCTATGCGTCCTGGCGCCAGCGTCATCGTGTAGGCATGGGTTCCGCCGCACTTATGCTTTTCGGGTTGATCTGCTTCGCAGCAAAGATCCCCTCCTCATCAATTCTGCAGCCTGCCGATGTTTTACATCTCGCACTCGCAGTGGGCTGGCTTGGCTTGAGCAGTGGATATCAGTCGTCTCCTCGCTAAGGGAGGAGCTACCCGACAACTGCAGCGGGATGGCTTGGGAGATAGCGATGAACATTGCAACGATCGGTCTGGCGGCGGTACTGCTTTGGGGTCTGTCGTTTAGCCCTGCGCAGGCTGAACCCAAGGCCGACGGCTGGGTGCGCATCGAGGCCAAGCCACTGCAGATCGATGGACGACTCTACGAGCCCACCTGCTCGCAGGCGGAAGGGACCAACGCCGCCTACGCCTTCTGGTACCGCCAGGGCACCGGAGACGGGCTCGTCGTTTACTTTGACGGCGGTGGCGCCTGCTGGGACGACGCTACGTGCGCCATGGCCCGGCATGCCGACGGCGATCCGGGGCGCCGCACCGTCTATAAGGCCGAACTGATGAGTGCCGATGATCCCGCGCGCATGAGCGGAATCTTCAACCTGACGGACACGCGCAATCCGGTGCGAGACTGGAGCATGGTGTTCCTGCCCTACTGCACGGGTGACGTTCACTCAGGATCCAACACGGCTCAGTATCGAAATCCGCAGACAGGCCGGCCGTACACCATCCAGCATCGCGGCTGGGACAATACCCAGGTCGTCCTGCACTGGATGCGAAGCAACGTATCGCGACCCGCGCGCCTGCTTGTCACTGGCTCCAGCGCCGGTGCATACGGCGCAGCCACACATTACGCGTCACTGCGGGAGATGTATCCACGCGGCAGTGCGGTATTCCTCGGTGACGCGGGTCAGGGCGTGACGACACCGGATTTCTTCAGCAAGCGAAATACAAACTGGAACTACCGGCTGCCCGAGAAAGTGTTTGGCCGGAATGCGCAGCTCTCAGCCGATGTCGATATGGTCACGCGGCTTGCCGCGCATTTCCCACGCGACCGGTTTGCTCAGTACACGACCACCTACGACGCCACCCAGCGTGCTTTTTACGGACTGATGGGCGCAGAAAAACCTTGCGACGCGTGGACGGCAAAGATGGCGCAGGAACTCGGCCGCCGCCAAGACGCCGCCAATTTCCGTTCCTACCTCGCCAAAGGCGAGACCCACACCATCCTTCGCTCACCCCTGTTTTTCACTGAAAATTCCGGCGGTGCCGCCTTCACGGATTGGTTCCGCGAGTTGGTGGTCGGCTCGCCGCCATCGAACATTGCCTGCACGGATTGCCTCGCTCCGCCGGCGCGATGCGACAGCTGAGTAACCGCAGAATCACGGGAAGGATTTCGCGGTAACCAATCCCGCTTGAAACGCGCCCGCTGGAGTTCTATTCGGGTAGTCGTCTCAGCGAACTCAGTGGCGATTTTGACCGCGATCAATTAATTGACAAATCTTTGCTGAAATACGGACGAGAAAAACGCCCCGTGGGTTGAATAACCACGGGTAATTCTTTTAGCGTTGAGACATGTCACGCGCTACTCTGATGCTGATCCCCCTCGTCTTGCTAAGCGCTTGCGGGGGCGGCGGGGCAAGCAACACGTCTTCGGTACCGACGACGCCGACCACCCCACCCGGGTTGGCAGCCACCAGTTGCGGCAGTTATCAAGGATCGCTACAAGGCTCGACCTACGCGTTTCTCGGGATTCGCTACGCCGCCGCACCCACAGGCTCGCGACGCTGGCAGGCGCCCCAGCCCGTCACCTGTCCGACGACGGTACAGCAGGCCAATACGTTCGGTTCAAAATGCCCGCAACTCGATACCTCGACGAATGCGTTCGTCGGTGACGAGGATTGCCTCACCCTAAACGTCTGGGCGCCGACGGCAGCGGTCGGAAGCAACAGCGCCCGTCGTCCTGTATTCGTTTTTATCCATGGCGGCGGCAATTCGTTGGGCTCGAGTTCCGAGACGTTGTTGGCGGGCGTCCCCACCTATCGCGGTGATCGTTTGGCGGCAGTCGCCAACGCCGTGGTGGTGACGGTGAACTACCGTATCGGGCCGCTTGGGTTTCTCGCGCATCCATTGCTCGATGCAGAGACGGCGCAAAATAGTTCAGGTAATTACGGCATTCTGGATCTGGTCGCTGCACTGCGCTGGGTACGGGATTCGATTGCAAACTTCGGCGGCGATCCGGCTCGCGTCATGGTATTCGGTCAGTCTGCCGGCGGTCAGAACACCTGTATGCTTTTGGCATCGCCCTTGGCTGCGGGTCTGTTTCATGAGGCGGCAATTCTGAGCGGCGGGTGCCCGAGTCGAACCCGTGCACAAATCGACGTCGCGACACAGTCATTGAGCTCTAAGTCGGGCTGTGCCAACGCCTCGAACGTTCTCGGGTGTCTGCGCGGCAAGACGGCTGAGGAGTTGCTGCGGGCAGATCCCCCTGTAGTGCAGGTCTCAGGCAGCCAGACGCCGTGGCAACCGCATGTTGATCGATATGTACTGCGCGATGCTCCCATCGCGACCTTCAATGCGGGCGGACAGAATCGTGTTCCGGTGATGGTGATAACCACCGCCGATGAGACTTCGAGGGATATCAGTCCCTCGCTCACAGAGTCGCAGATGCTAGCGATCGTAAATTCACAGTTCGGATCACTCGCACCGCAAGTGCTGGCGCAATATCCGCTGTCGCAATTTGGTGGCTCGCCATGGAGGACCTACACACAAATTACCACCGACGCGAAGTTCGTCTGCCCGGCACGCGTGTTCTCGCGCGCGTTGGCGCGCACCCAGCAAGAGCCAGTCTTCCGCGCCCTGTTCGCCGAAACTATCGATTCCCCAAACCTGAGCACATTCGGCGCCTTTCACGGCGCCGAGATCCTCTTCGTATTCGACAATCTTGATATCGGCGGCTACCAGGCTCCGGCAGCGGAACAGTCACTGCGTAATGCGATCCAGGCTTATTTTCGAGATTTCGCGACCAACAAAGATCCGAACAGCACATCGCAGATAACGTGGACGCCCTATAACGCAACGCAGGATAACTATCTGACACTCGAGGGCGGAAACGTACGAATGCAGGCTGGGCTTCGTACGGCTCGCTGTGATTTTTGGGAGCAGGTTCTGCCTAACCTCTAACGCGACTGCTCCAGCAGCACCCGCACTCGGTCGATCTCCCGCTCCCGCTCTGCTGCGCCGGCAGGAAGTGGCAGGAACACATCCGGCAGCACGCCAACCGCATCGACGGGCAGGTGCGGCAGCCGCATGGAACGTGACGTCGCATAGAGCACCAAGCGCTTTCCCGACGGTAACTTGTGCGGACGGAGATTCGAATAGTCCAGGGCTCCAGCCGTACGCCGTCCGAAAAGCTTCACGTTCCAGGATTGCTGCATGGCCAGCAGGAATTGCTCGCATGAACTGCCGCAACCCCGATCCGTCAGCACGGCCACGCGCGTCGGGCGCTTGCGGCCCTTGTCCTCGGGTTCAACCTGTGTGACGACATCCGTCAAACTCGGATGCGGCACGTAGGTGCCGGGTTTAGCGGCCCGCATGGCCTCAACGAGCCGACCGATGCTCTCAAGGCAACCCTTGTCACCGGGGGCCCACCATTCGCAGACCCCCGCGGTTCCTTCGACATTGGCCGGGGTCGCAAGAAACTCCACGCCAGCCATCATGATGGGATTTTCAATGACCGCATCCGTGATGGGCGCATAGGTGTCGTCGCTGCCGCCGTTGTTGTCGCGCACGTCGATAATCCAGTGAGGCGTACGCTCCAGGCGCTGGCGGTTCTCGGCCATGAGCGTGCGGATCGTCTCCGCCTCGGACGCGAAGAAGGTTGGGAACGTCAGTAGCGCCGTCTTGTTCGACAGCCACGTGATCCGTGACCTGCGTTCCGGCGACTTGGTCGGGGCATCCCCTGCGCCGGCGCTGGCATTGCTGTTCGGCGTCCAGTCGGCGGGCACGACCTCTAAATGACCGTCGCGCCACGCGGAGAAAAAGGTCTGGATGATTTCTATACAGGCCTCGTCCGTACTCGCTGACGAGGCATCGCGCAGCGCCCGTTCCTGCGCCGCCGCGATGACGGCCTCGCCGCGAAACTTGCGATTGTCGGCTGCTCCGGTGTCGTTCGCGATGAGGAAGTCGGGCAGATAGACGATGTCACGCTTGCAGTTTTCCGCGACGCTGGGCTCCCCCGCACGCGCCAGTTGCCCCGCCGCGGCAACGGCAAAAATAAGAAGACAACCGAAACGAGCGAGTGACCTCATCATGCTCTCCCACGAAATCTACCACTCGAGTTAGACACGAGTGCTCACCGAAGCAGGCTCATCCCTATTACTGGAACGCCGTTTTCCAACTCTGGCCATACGACCAACGCTCGGGTGCCGTCACCAGCGATCCGCGGGAACCCCGTCGCGCGACCGCGCGGCTGAGGTTCTGCCATTGGGGGCGCCAACGTCGCCGTACCCTGTACATCTACCATGGCGATATCGACCGAAGGGTGATCTTTGGCTCGACTCACCCACGTTACCAAGAAGCCATCCTTCCACTGAACAGCATCGACACGACCCGACGGTGGTTTTGGCAAGGCCAGCGTGTAAGCGGCAACTCGATTGATTGGAGTAGCGAAATCATCAATCAGCTTGTAGCGCAGCACCATCGATTCATTGACAAGCGTTGGCCAGAAAACAATAGCGCGATTACCGTTGAGGGCGAGCGAAGGGCCATTGACCGGACACCCCTCAATTCGCCAGCCATCCTGATGTACAGGCTCAGCGTGACCCCAACTTCCCGAGCGCCTGCGAACCAATGAGATATCTCGAATTTCGTTAGCACTACGATCTCGATAGGCGAGAAGCGTTGCGTCCCCAATCCTTGCGAGATCAGTCTGACAACAGCTGCACGTCCGATCATCGATGAGCGCTTCCTCCAAAACTGTGTCGGCTCGAGTCAGCACCGCTGATCGCAAGGTCATAGGGGCGGATTCATGATCATGCGAGTCGTGAGCGCCCGTCGAGACAGCCGCAAGTCTTCCATCCAACCACGCTATCAACGCCCGATCGCCCCCATCCGGCACGAGAGAGACGAAACCATGTTGAGTCTTAGTGCCGTCGTGGTGGGGCAAGATGGGCTGTGACCAGGTCCGACCGCGGTCTGTGGATCGGACGACCTTGATGTCATAGCCCTCCGGCGCTTCCGGGTCATTGCGTTCAAGCCAGAACGCAACCCAATCCCCATTATCGAGAACCGTTATCCCAGGCGTATCAGCCCAATTCACAAATCGGGTCGCACCCTCAGAAATAACACCGCTCGATGTATGCCGACCCTCAAAGTCGATCGTTACCCAATGCAGGGAAGATCTGTCGCCATCCGATTGCTGCGCGGTGACAACGAATCCATAGCCCTTCTCGAGCGTCACCGCAGGCTGAGCGCCATGCATCGGGTCAGTTAGAAAAATCCTGGAAATACTCGGCAACGGCTCGGACAGCGCTTGTGGCACCCACAACGCGCCGAGCCAGAGCGCAAAAAAGTATCTCTTCATACGCATACCCCTCACCCGAGCGACTCTATCACCCTTGATGGACAGGTCGCCCACACGAGGCTCAGGGCATCGGGAGCGTAGTCGGCTATGCTTTCGCCATGAACCGCCAACCCGTTCTTCAGGATGATCACGTCATTCTCACGCCGCTAAGGGCAAACGAGTTCGAGGAACTTCTGACCGTCGCCTCCGACCCGTTGATCTGGGCGCAGCACCCGAACCCGGACCGGTGGAAACGCGAGGGCGCCTTCATGATCCGCAATAAGGCACACAGCAACGCCATCGGCAGTACTCGTTTCTACGATCACGACCCGGAGGCGAGCGAGGTCAAGATCGGCTACACCTTCTTCTCCCGTGACCAATGGGGCACTGGCACCAACCAGCGCGTCAAGCGACTCATGCTCGATCATGCTTTTCGTGATGTGAAGCATGTCATCTTCCATGTGGGCGCCCAGAACATGCGCTCGCGCATCGCGATGCAACGCTTGGGCGCAGAACTCATCCGCGAAGAAGATGTGGCTTACTTCGGCGAACCGCCGAAGAGAAATGTGGTGTTCAGAATCACTGCGCCGTGATTCGGAATGCGACCGCCTCGTAGACCACGTTCATTGCCATCGTTCCCACCTCGCGTCCCACACCGCAGGATGCCGCAATCCGACACCGAAGGAGTTTGACGTGGCTGCCTACATCATGACGGATTTGGAGTTGCCGAAGATGACCGCGCAGGTGTTAGAAATCGCCGCGTTCGAGGGCCCGTGACGCCGCGGCGGGGGTTTCTCGCCGGACTGCTCGCCACCGCCTCGGTGGCGGCGATCGATGATACTGCCGGCGCGCAACCCAAAGGGTCTATCGAAGATCCGGCAGCATTCAACCGCTACTACCGGCGCATCCGCTATGCGCCAGGCGACGATCTGCTGTTCTGGTGGATGCGTGGTCGCCGCTACGGCCTTGTCGATAACCAGTTGACGCCGTTCTTCGACATGCACGTGGGTTCGATGCACCGCTGCCGCGATCTGGATAGCGACCGGTACGAGGTATCGAGCGCCGCGACGATCTACTTCACCGACCTCGACTCCGGAGAACTGCTCGAATCCTGGAACAATCCGGTCACCGGAAAAGTCGTTCGATTTAACTATGCTCCACCACGAGCGGGGCGCTCAGAGTATTCCTACCGCGAAGGCGTACGCGAGTCCGCGCCGATGCCAGGCGTCCGTCAAGACGAGCGACATACGCACACGGCGCTGCAGATTATCGGTGAGGAAGCATGGTTCACCGAGGAGGTCTCGATGATCGCCCACTTCGAAGCGACCGGGAAGTCGATCAAGGTGCACGACACCTCGACCTACGGCAGCCCGGTGGCGGCGTTGCTCGACCCATCTGTGCGCTTCGTGCCAGCGGTCGAACACTTCAACGACTACAACGACTGGTCGCCGCGCTTCCAGATGGGCGATAAGCCCGGCACCAGCGTGGCACGCTGTTCGGGTCGCAAAGTTGCGACGCTCGAGGAGATGCCGGACGACTTTCTTCGGATCGCGCGACGGATTCACCCCGATGCCTTCCGCGATCCGGCGCGGACGTTGGGGTGAGATCTCGGTAATGTGTAAAAACTATCGTGTATTAACATCGTCACGGCGCAGCGATCTCAAAGCGCAGCGTTCCGCCCTGCACCAGGCTGCGATGCTCGAGCGCAGTGGTCGGTAACGCTCCACCTGCCGAGGACACCCGGAGCAACCGATCGCCCCGCGCACTTCGCTCGATGATCAGCGCCCTGCGTCCCGGGACGCGCAGAACCGCCCGTTCCACCAGCGGGATGCCTGCCACGTAGTTTCCGCTCGCTGGCTCGACCGGGTAGAAACCGAGCGTCGCGAACACATACCACGCGCTCATCTGCCCGGCATCTTCGTTGCCGATGATCCCGCCGGGGCTGTCCTTATAGAACTGGTCCGCGATGCGCGACACCAAGCGATGCCCAGTCTCCGGCCGATCCGTGTAGGCGTAGAGCCAGGCGATGTGGTGGCTCGGCTCGTTGCCGTGCGCGTACTGTCCGATCATGGCCTCTTGGCCGAGATACTCCGCACCCTGGGTGGTGGGCAATCCGAAGAAGAAACGGTCGAGCATCGTCCGCAACTCCGCCTTCCCGCCCCACACTTCCAT
>RGWK01000009.1 GCA_010029775.1 Gammaproteobacteria bacterium | reverse complement strand
ACGCGCGCAATCAGCGCCTCGGGGGTCACGCCCTCCGTCTGCGCCTTGATCATGATCGGCGTGCCATGGGTGTCTTCCGCACAGACGTAGCGGCAATCATTGCCCTGCATCTTCTGGAAACGTACCCAGACGTCGGTCTGCACTGCCTCGATGATGTGTCCGAGGTGCAGGGGGCCGTTGGCGTAGGGCAGGGCGCTGGTGACGAGGATCTGGCGTGACATGGGGTAATTATCGCACAGGCGGCGCGCGATCCCGGCGCGTTACCGGCTAGAATTACCGGATGCCGGAGACACACGACACGACCGCCGTGCAGGCCGCGATCGGCCAGTTCGTCGAGCCCAATCTGCGCCAGTCACTGAGCGAGGCGAAAGCCGTCCGGGCTCTCGAACGCCATGGTCCGGGTTGGCGCGTTACGCTCGCACTCGGTTTTCCCGTCGAGGGCTATGCCGCTTCTTTGCAGGCGGCGCTGCAGCAGCACTTGGCGGCGCAGGGCATGACTGAACCGGTTGTGGTGACGCTGCAGGCCGACATCGCCTCGCACGCCGTGCAGCGCGGTCTCGCGCCCCTCGCGGGCATCAAGAACGTGGTGGCCGTGGCCTCAGGCAAAGGCGGCGTCGGCAAGTCGACCGTGGCGGCGAATCTTGCGCTCGCCTGGGCTGCGCAGGGTGCGCGCGTCGGCTTGCTCGATGCTGACATCTATGGTCCGTCGCAGCCGATTATGCTCGGCTTGCAGGGTCAACGTCCGAGTTCGCGCGATGGCAAGCGTATTCAGCCGTTGCGCGCCCACGGCGTCGTGGCCATGTCGATCGGCTTTCTCGTCGACGTCGAGCAGCCGATGGTGTGGCGCGGACCCATGGTGACCTCGGCACTCAACCAATTGCTGGCCGATACCGAGTGGGGCGAACTCGATTATCTGGTCGTCGACATGCCGCCCGGCACAGGCGACATCCAGCTGACGTTGTCGCAGCGCGTGCCGGTGTCGGGAGCGGTAATCGTCACCACGCCGCAGGACATCTCGCTTGCCGATGCCCGCAAGGGACTGCGCATGTTCGAGAAAGTGAACGTGCCGGTGCTCGGCATCATCGAGAACATGGCCGTCCACGTCTGCACGAATTGCGGACATGCCGAACATGTCTTCGGTGCGGGCGGTGGTGCGCGCATGGCGGCGCAGTACGACGTACAGCTGCTCGGGTCCCTACCGCTCGACGCGCAGGTGCGCGAAGAGGCTGATGGGGGTCGTCCGAGCGTGGTTGCAGCCCCCACGAGCGCACGAGCCGAAGCTTTTTTGGCGTTGGCGCGTCGCACGGCGGGCGAGTTGGCACGCCGCTCGCGTGATCGCAGCGGCGCCTTTCCGAAAATCATCGTTGAGGACACATGAGCATCAAGTCCGATCACTGGATCCGCCGCATGGCAGCCTCGCACGGCATGATCGAGCCCTTCGAGCCCGGACAGGTCCGCACCGTCGAGGGGCAGCGGATCATTTCCTACGGCACCTCGAGCTATGGCTACGACGTGCGCTGCGCACGCGAATTCAAGATCTTTACCAACATCAACTCGACCATCGTCGATCCCAAGGCCTTCGACGAAAAGAGTTTCGTGGACGTCGACTCGGACGTCTGCATCATCCCGCCGAACTCCTTTGCGCTCGCGCGCACTGTCGAGTATTTCCGTATCCCGCGCAGTGTGCTCACGGTGTGTCTGGGCAAGTCGACCTATGCGCGCTGCGGCATCATCGTCAACGTCACGCCGCTCGAGCCTGAGTGGGAAGGTCACGTGACGCTCGAGTTCTCCAACACCACGCCGCTGCCGGCCAAGATTTACGCCAACGAGGGTGTGGCGCAGATGCTGTTTTTTGAGAGCGACGAGGTCTGCTCCACGTCCTACCGCGATCGTGGTGGCAAGTATCAGGGGCAGAAGGGAGTGACGTTGCCGCGGACCTAGCGGCGATAGCTCTTCAGGCGCATCGACCATTCGAGACGATCGCCTCGCTTGCGCTCCGCCTGCACGGGCAGGAAGCCGAGCGAGGGGGCATACCAGACGCGGGTCACGCGATCCGAGTTCGGTCGATGGCTGGACCAGACCACTGCGTCCACCTCGCCAGCCACCGTGCGCAGTGTGGCTCGGCCCTCGTCGACGTACACGTACTCCTTGATCTCGTCCTTATCGATCAGGCGAAAGCCGCTCGGGCGCTCGCCCGCGGCCAGTGCCCGCAGTAGGGCGATCTGTACCGACATGCCATCCTGCAGACCTGCTTGCAGCGGCAGGTCCACTGACTTGCGTTCCGCTGTGCCGCGCACCCGCCCGGCCGACCAGTCAAACTCGAGCGCGATGTCCTTGTCGGTCGCCTTGGTACCATCGTCGGCGGCGTAGCGCAGCGGACGCGGTCGATCGTCCTCGAGCACGAACAGACTGGTCTGGCGAATTTCCCCCGGTAAGGCGAGCTTGAACAGCCCGCGTGCTTCGTTGCGTGACACGTAACGCCATCGATTGCCGTTGTCGCGAGTCAGCTCGAGGCTGCTTGTGCCTGCATTCATGCCCCGAAACACGACTTCGAAGCTCGCCTGAAACGGCTCGAGTGGCGGCGGTGCGGCCAACGCCTCGGCTGCACCCAAGCACAGCGATGCGGCGAGCAGCGTACGGCAGAGTGTGCCAAGCGATGTCCGGAGAGTTGTCATGAGCGCGCAAACTCCTCTCTGAGCGGTTGCTGCAGGGGTACGCCGTCGAGGGTGGGCAGACCATCAAGGATCGTCAGCCGACCGCTCGCTGCCCAACCCACAACCCTCGGGTAAATCACGTGTTCAATGCGATGCACGGCGAGGCGCAGTGACTCGGCATCATCTCCGGCGCGCACCGCGAGATATCCCTGCAGTACGCAAGGGCCGCCGTCGAGCTCTGGGGTGACGTAATGCACGCTGGCGCCGTGCACGAGGTCGCCGGCTTCAAGCACGCGGCGATGCGTGTGCAGTCCCTTGTGGCGCGGCAGCAGCGAGGGGTGGATGTTGAGCATGCGATCGGCGAAGTGCTGCACGAACTGTACATCGAGGATGCGCATATAGCCTGCCAGAACGACGAGATCGGCGCCGCGCTGCTCTATCGCCCGCCGAAGCCGAAGGTCGTGGTCGTGGCGCGATTCACCGGGTTCGTAGGGGATCGCCTCCACCGGCACGCCGCGAGCAGCCGCCTTCGAAAGTCCTGCAGCTTGCGGCTGGTCGGAGATCACCGTGACCACCTCACCCGCGACGTCGCCGCGCGCACAGGCATCGAGCAGCGCCAGCATGTTGCTGCCGGTGCCGGAGATCAGCACAGCGATGCGTCGGGCTGGACGGGCGATGCTCACTCGATGACGACGTCGCCGTGACCTGCGCAGACCTCACCGATGACCGAGGCGGTCTCGCCCTGAGCACGCAGCACTGCGAGCGCCGCATCCGCCGCATGACCGGGAACGATGGCCACCATGCCGATGCCGCAGTTGAAAGTGCGGTACATCTCGGCGTCGGCGATGTTGCCGGTGCGCTGCAACCAGTCGAAGACCGGGTCGCGTGCCCACTGTGAGCGCTGCAGTCTGACGCCGCAGTGTGCCGGCAGTACGCGCGGGATGTTATCGGTCAGGCCGCCACCGGTGATATGGGCGAACCCGTGCACCGGCATCGCCTTGCTAAGTGCCAACATGGCCGGAACATAAATCCGCGTCGGTGCGAGCAGTCGATCGAAAAGGGATCGTCCATCAAGTTGCGTATCGGCGGTTGCATGACCCAGCGTCAGCAGACGACGAATCAACGAGTAACCATTGGAGTGCGGTCCTGAGGAGGCGAGTCCGATGACGGCATCACCTGCACCCACGCGACTACCGTCGATGATGGCGTCTTTCTCCACCACTCCAACGCAGAAGCCGGCCAGATCGTAATCACCGCCGTGGTACATGCCCGGCATTTCGGCGGTTTCACCCCCAACCAGCGCACAGCCGGCCTGGCGACAGCCCTCGACGATACCGGCGATCACGCTTTCGGCTACGGCGACCTCAAGCTTGCCGGTGGCGTAGTAATCGAGAAAAAACAGCGGTTCTGCGCCTTGTACGGCAACATCGTTGACGCACATGCCAACGAGGTCGATCCCGATGGTGTCATGCCGGCCTGTGTCGATCGCGAGGCGCAGTTTGGTCCCGACGCCATCGGTGCCGGAGACCAGCACGGGTCGCTTCCAGCGCCCTTCGGGCAATTCGACGAGGGCACCAAATCCACCGATACCGGCCAGAACCTCGGGGCGCGTGGCGCGTTTGACGAGCGGCTTAATGCGTTCGACCAGTTCGTCGCCGGCATCGATGTCCACACCGGCGTCGCGATAGGTCAGCCCTTGGGTTTTCGGTGATGTATCGGTCATGGTCGCGAGGGGTGGGGAAATGGCGGTTCGGTATTGTAGGCTATTCCCCCATGAGCATCCTGTTTAGGCGTCGCCCGCGCGGGTGGTTGGCGGGTGTGGCGCTGCTGTTCTGCGCGCTGTCGGTTCCCGCGGCGCAGCCACTGGCCATTGGCGAGGTGACCGTTCAATCCGCGGGGGAGGCAGGCTTTGCCGAGGCCATGCGCATCGTGCTCGTGCGCCTGACCGGGCGTCGCGCGGCGGCCAACGACCCCGCCTTGGCGCCCCTCGTGCGCGACGCACGGCGCTATGTGCAGATCGTGCGTCCCGCAACCGCGACCAGTCCGCCCCGTGTCACGCTCGATGCGGCGGCCATCGAACGCAGTCTGCTGGCGCTCGATCAGCCCGTGTGGGCACGCGAGCGGCCGTTGGTGCTCGGCGTCATCGTTACAGCCCCCGCCGGCGCTGATGCCGCAGCGACCCGTACGGCGCTCGAGCATGCGGCTCTCGAGCGCGGGTTGCCCTTGCGGCTATTGTCGGCCAGCAGCGCAGGTCTTGCCGCCGGCTCGAATATCGATGCGAACTCGGCATTGGCGGCAGCGCGCCGCGCCGGAGCCGACGTCGCGTTGCTCGGTGAGGCAGACGGCGGCGAGTGGCAATGGACCTTGTTCGATGGGGTGGCGCCCGCTGTATTCACGGGCAACGTGACTGCGGGCATCGAGGGCGCGGCCGATACCTTGGCGATCGGTGCTCAAGCGGCTATTGCGCAGGCAGTGGAGACGACCGCGATTCGAGTGGTAGGGGTGTCGAGCCTGCAGGATTACGCCGACGTGCAGCGCGTGCTTGCGGGTCTGCTCGGCGTTCGTTCGGTGGGAGTGCGCGCTGTCGAGTCCGACTCGGCGCTGTTCGAGGTGCAATTGCCGGGCGGTGCGCAGGGTTTGCAGACGGCGCTCGCCGGCAGTGCGCGACTGCGGCGCGACTCCGGCACCGACCCCACGCCGACCTATCGGCTGCAACGGTAAGTCGAGATGCTGCGTCACCTGCCCAATGCCATCTGTGTACTGCGCATTGCGCTGACCTGGCCGGCCGTAACGGCCATCGATCGTGGTGATTACGGCACAGCACTGCTGGTGTTCGCCATTGCCGCGCTGTCCGATGGGATCGACGGTTACTTGGCCAAACGCTTCAACTGGGTCTCCGATCTTGGGCGTGCACTCGATCCGCTCGCCGACAAAATCCTGCTCGTGGCTGTGTTCCTGAGTCTGACCTGGCAGGGTCTCGTGCCCGTGTGGCTCGCGACAGCCGCGATCGCCCGCGACGTGCTGATTTTCGCGGGCGCCATCACGTATCGCGTGTGGTTCGGTGAAATCAACGGTCGGCCGACGGTGATTTCCAAGATCAACACGGCGTTGCAGATCGCCGTGCTCGTGCTTGTGTTGCTGGTGGCTGCCGGGGTGCCTGTCGGTAACGGTGTGGTACTGACTCTGTCGATCATTACATTTGCGACGACTGTAGCTTCGGGCGTCGACTATCTCGCCCGTTTCGCACGGCAAGCCTGGCACCTGCCAGCTCGATGACCATGCAGCAACTGCCCCTCGGTGTGCGCTTGCCAGATCGCGCGACCTTCGACTCGTTCGTGGCGGGCCCAAACACCCAAGCGGTGGTGCGCTTGCGAGCCATTGCGACGGGCGAGCGTACTGTGGTGTGGGTGTGCGGCCCGAGCGGCTCCGGACGTACCCATCTGCTGCATGCCGTCTGCGCTGCCATGCCGTTGAATTTACGCATCGCATACTTGCCGCTGGCGAATCTGCCGCAGGGCGAGGGCGTCACGGCTGCACTCGAGAGTGCGGCGGAAGTCGATGTGCTGTGTCTCGACGATCTCGACAGCGTGGTCGGCGAGCCTGCCGCAGAGCGCGCGCTGTTTTCCGCGTACCGCAGGCTCGAGGAGCGGCAGCGAAGTCTGCTCGTGTCGGCGAGTCAGCCGCCCGCTGCGTTGCCTTGGACGCTTGCCGACATCGGCTCGCGCTTCGCCGCGAGCGAGGTGTTCGTGCTGCAGCCGCTCGATGAGGCCGCGCAGCACGAGGCCTTGACGCGTCGCGCAGCAGCTCGAGGCTTGGACCTGCCGGAGGACACCGCGCGCTATTTGCTACGGCGCTCGCCGCGCGACATGGCGAGCCTCTGTCGCTTGCTCGATGACATCGACGTGGCGTCTCTGTCTGCGCAGCGCCGACTCACGGTGCCGTTCGTGCGTGAGTGGCTCGATCGGACTTGATCGCGAGCGCAACCTGCGCGACCCGCGCGCCATGCGCCTGTGCAATCTGTTTTTCTTCCTCGCGCAGCTGCACGGCGGTGCCATGCGGCGTGACGTGTGACGCGCCATAGGGCGTGCCTCCGGCGCGCGTGCTGGACAACGCGGCCACGGTGAAAGGCACTCCGACGATCAACATGCCGTGGTGCAGCAGCGGAATCATCATCGACAGCAGCGTGCTTTCCTGACCACCGTGCAGGCTGCTGCTGCCAGTAAAAGCGCCTGCCGGCTTGCCCGCGAGGGCGCCTGCGGCCCACAGCGCGCTGGTGCTGTCGAGGAAATATTTGAGTGGTGCTGCCATGTTGCCAAAGCGGGTGGGGCTGCCGATCAGCAGGCCATCGCAGCGTCGCAGATCCTCTGCGGTTGCCCAAGGCGCGCCTGTGTCGGGGACCGCCGTCACGGGTCGTTCGCTCTCCGCCGAGACCGGCGGCACGCTGCGCAGACAAGCGCTGGCGCCGGTCACGGTTTCGACGCCGCGGCACACCTGGCGCGCAAGCTCTGCCGTGGCCCCATGGCGGGAGTAGTAGACGACAAGTATCTCGACGGACTGGGTCATGGCGCGCTCCGTGCGCTTTTCGCACGACGTTCAAGCAGCCGAGCGATGATCTCGGCGATGGGCCAGGCTTCATTCTCCGCCGCCCGACGATGGCGATACTCGAGACTGCCCGAATCGATACCGCGATCCGAGATGACGAGCCGATGCGGGATGCCGATCAATTCGGCGTCTGCGAACTTCACGCCCGGCCTTGCGTCCCGATCATCGAGCAGCACCTCGACACCACGCGCAACCAATTGCTCATAGAGCGATTCGGCCATGGCCTGCACGCGGGGTGACTTGCCGGCGTTGAGCGGCACGAGCACGACATCGAACGGCGCGAGTGGCTCTGGCCAGATAATGCCCGCTGCATCGTGATTCTGCTCGATTGCCGCGGCAACGATGCGCGTCACGCCGATACCGTAGCAACCCATGTACAGGGTTACCGGTTTGCCCGCTTCATCGAGCACCGAGGCCTGCATTGCCTCACTGTATTTGCGGCCAAGCTGGAAGATGTGGCCGACCTCGATGCCGCGGCGGATGCCAAGCGTTCCTGCACCGCCGGGGCTTGGATCACCCGGCACCACGTTGCGCACGTCCACAGCGGTCGGCTCAGGCAGATCCCGTTGCCAGTTGACGCCGCGATAATGCTGGTCGAGTTCATTGGCGCCGCAGATGAAGTCTGCGAGTGCGACTGCCGAGTGATCGGCGTAGACCGGACAGCGCAGGCCGATCGGTCCGAGGTAGCCCGGTTCGCAGCCTGTCGCAGCAATCACGGCCTCACGTGACGCCATGCGCAGGGGTGTCGCGACGCCCGGCAGCTTTTGCGCCTTGATGACGTTGAGTTCGTGATCGCCACGCACGACGATGGCGACGACACCGCCATCGCTGCCGTCGACCATCAGCAACTTCAAGGTCCTGGTCGCAGGCACGCCCATGAATGTGCTCAGTTGCTCGATCGTGCGGCAGCCCGGCGTTGCCACCTTGGCGAGCGTCTCGAGTGCCGCAGCACGGGGTGCGGACGGCGCCAGGGCAGGGGCCAGCTCGAGGTTGGCGGCGTAGTGATCCGCGCCATCGGAGACGGCGATGGCGTCTTCGCCCGAGTCGGCAAGCACCTGGAATTCCTCGGAGGCGGTGCCGCCGATCGAGCCGGTGTCGGCCTTGACCGGACGAAACTCCAGTCCCATGCGGTTGAACATGCGCACGTAGGCCTCGCGCATGAGCTCATAGCCTTGCTGCAGCGACTCTTGCGTCGCGTGGAACGAGTAGGCGTCCTTCATGATGAACTCGCGACCGCGCATCACGCCGAACCGAGGCCGGATCTCATCGCGAAACTTCACTTGGATCTGATAGAAGTTCACTGGCAGTTGCCGGTAGCTCTTCAGCTCGCGCCGCGCAAGGTCGGTGATCACCTCTTCGTGCGTCGGTCCAATGACGAAGTCGCGCTGGTGCCGGTCTTTCAGTCGCAGCAGTTCCGGTCCGTACTGCTCCCAGCGTCCCGATTCCTGCCACAGCTCGGCCGGCTGCACGGCTGGCATCAGCACCTCGAGCGCACCGGCACGATCCATCTCCTCGCGGATGATGGCTTCGACCTTGCGCAGAGTGCGCAAACCGAGCGGTGTCCAGGTGTAGATGCCTGCGGCAAGGCGCCGGATCAGGCCGGCCCGCAGCATCAGCTGATGACTGATGACCTCGGCTTCCGAGGGTGTTTCCTTGACGGTATTGATCGGGTATCTGGACCAACGCATGGGTGGAGGCAACTCCGGCTGGGTGCGAGGGGCGACATGTTACGGGGGCGGCGATTGTCCCGAAAGGTTTGCGCCCCTATGATGGCGTGGTGAATGAACCCTCGACATCGCCCGACCGCCGTCCCGTCTCCACCCGCCGCGGCATCTACCTACTGCCGAACCTGCTGACCACGGCCTGCCTGGCCTGCGGTTTTTTCGCCATCGTCTCCGCCATCAACGGGGATTTCAGCGCCGCGGGCCTCGCCTTGTTCGTGGCGATGATCTTCGACGGCATGGACGGCAGAGTGGCCCGCTGGACGGGTACCGAGTCCGTATTTGGCAAGGAATACGACAGCCTGGCGGACATGGTTTCCTTCGGGGTGGCGCCGGCGCTGGTTGCCTACCAGTGGGGTTTTGCGGCGATTTCCGAATACGGTGAAGCGTGGGGTCGCTTCGGCTGGATCGCCTCGTTCATCTATGCCGTGTGCGCCGCGTTGCGGCTTGCGCGCTTCAATGCCCGCGCGGCGACTGTCGACAAACGCTTCTTCGAGGGGCTGCCGAGCCCTTCCGCAGCGGGTCTTGTCTCCGCTTTTGTGTGGTTCTCCAGCGAGTGGACCGACCCCGGTCTGCTGGGGCTCGCCCTGACATTCTCCGTGTGTCTGATCGCGGGCGGCTTGATGGTGTCGAGTTTTCCGTACACCAGCGTCAAGCAGATTGATTGGAACGCGCGGGTTAAGTTTTTCTATTTCGTCATCGTGCCGATCTCGCTGGCGCTTGTCGCCGTCGAGCCATCGCCGATGCTGCTCTTTCTCTACTCGTGCTACGCACTGTCGGCGCCGTTCATGTGGGTCGTTCGCCGCGTGCGCCGCGGCGGACCGCGCGGTCCGGGCGAATCGCCCGCCGGTCATGCTTGAACCCGCCCGTCGTAGCCAGTACCTGCAGGCGCTAGGCATCGACGAATGGACGCGTCGCGTCCAGCCCGCAGCGACCATCACCGAAACCGCGCCGATTGCAGAGGAGTGGACCTCCTTGCAGCAGTCGGTCGCCGCGTGTCAGCGCTGTGGGCTGCAGGCCTGCCGTACCCAGACGGTGTTTGGCGTTGGCGATCGACATGCCGAGTGGATGGTGGTCGGTGAAGCGCCGGGCGCTGAGGAGGATGCCAAGGGTGAACCCTTCGTCGGCGCGGCCGGGCAGTTGCTCAACGCCATGCTGGCCGCAATCGGTCTCGCCCGCGAGAGTGTGTTCATCGCGAACATTCTCAAGTGTCGTCCGCCCGGTAACCGCGATCCTTCGCCGGCGGAGATCGCCGAGTGCTTGCCTTACCTGCACCAGCAAATCCGTCAGGTTCGACCGCGACTGATCCTCGCCTTCGGCCGAGTGGCTGCCCAAAGCCTGCTCGGCACCGACAAGCCGCTCGGCAGCTTGCGAGGCAGCGTCCACGCGGCGCCGCCCCTCAACACGCCGGTGGTTGTCACGTATCATCCCGCCTACTTGCTGCGCACGCCCGCCGAGAAGCGCAAGGCCTGGGAAGATCTCAAGTACGCCCGCCGGATACACGCCGAACTTCGCTGATGGCCACCGCTGCTCAAAATTTGCCGCTGCCGCGACTGTCGATGCGGCGCATGCTCGAAACTGATGTCGGTGATGTCGTCGCTGCCGAGCGCGTGGCTTATGCGTTTCCCTGGAGCGAGGGGATCTTTCGGGACTGTCTGCGGGCCGGGTACATCTGTCGTGTCGCCGAACTCGATCATCTGTTCGTCGGCTACGGCATCCTGAGCGTGGGGGCAGAGGAGGCGCACGTTCTCAATGTCTGCGTGCATCCGGACTTCCGATTTCGCGGTCTCGGTCGGCACTTGATGCTGCACCTTATCGACCTTGCTCGATCGGCGGGCGCGCGCGACGTATTTCTGGAAGTGCGGCCGAGCAATCCGGTCGCCGTACGGCTCTATCAATCTTTGGGTATGCAGCAGATCGGCGTACGCCGCGGCTATTACCAGGCCGAACAGGGTCGCGAAGACGCGATCGTCATGCGGCTTTCCCTGTAACGACGGCGGTGTAGCGGTGAATCTCGGCGAAGAAGTGGCGCGTCGGCGCACGTTTGCAATCATCTCCCATCCCGATGCGGGCAAGACCACGCTCACCGAGAAGCTGTTGCTGTTCGGGGGTGCGATCCAGCTTGCCGGTACCGTCAAGGGACGCAAGGCCGCACGTCATGCCACCTCGGACTGGATGCGCCTCGAGCAGCAGCGCGGCATCTCGGTGACATCGTCCGTGATGCAGTTTCCGTACAACGACTGCATCGTCAATCTTCTGGATACGCCTGGACACGAGGACTTTTCCGAAGATACGTACCGTACTCTGACTGCCGTCGACTCGGCGCTGATGGTCATCGACTGCGCCAAGGGTGTCGAGGACCGCACCATCAAGTTGATGGAGGTCTGTCGCTTGCGTGACACGCCCATCATGACCTTCATCAACAAGCTCGACCGCGACGGTCGGGCACCGATCGACTTGCTCGATGAGATTGAACGGGTGCTCGGTATCGCTACGGCACCGGTCACCTGGCCGATCGGCATGGGGCGTGAACTGAAGGGCATCTACCATCTCGGCGAGGATCGCATCTACGTCTACGAGGCAGGTGAGCGCGGACGGGTCGGCGAGAACGTCGTCATCGAGGGTCTGCACAGCGACGAGGGTCGCGCCCTGCTTGGCGATGCGGCGGCGGCATTTGACGAGGAAATCGAGTTGGTGCGTGGCGCTACCCAGGCCTTCGATCTCAACGAGTACCGTGCCGGCAAGCAGACGCCGGTGTTCTTCGGCTCGGCGATTGCCAACTTCGGTGTCGAGGAGTTGCTGAAGTCCTTCACGCGGTATGCACCGGGCCCTTTGCCACGTGCGACCCGTCAGCGGCTCGTGCAGCCCGACGAGACCAAGCTGACCGGCTTCGTCTTCAAAATTCAGGCGAACATGGATCCTGCACATCGGGATCGCATCGCGTTTCTACGGCTGTGCTCGGGTCGCTACAGTCGGGGAATGAAGTTGCGCCACGTCCGGCTCGGCAAGGAGGTGCGTATTGCCGATGCGCTCACCTTTCTTGCGTCGGATCGTTCGGCTGCCGATGAGGCCTTTGCGGGCGATATCATCGGTCTGCACAACCATGGCACGATCAATATCGGCGATTCGTTCACCGAGGGTGAGGAGCTCGGCTTCACGGGCATACCGAATTTCGCGCCGGAGATGTTCCGCCGCGCCGTGCTCAAGGATCCGCTGAAGATGAAGGCGCTCTCCAAGGGGCTCGGGCAGTTGTGCGAGGAGGGGGCCACCCAGTTGTTCCGTCCACTACGCAACAACGATCAGATTCTCGGCGCCGTCGGTCAGCTGCAGTTCGAGGTGGTGGCGTTCCGGCTGCAGGACGAGTACGCCGTGCAATGCGCCTTCGAGCCGATCGGCGTGCATACCGCGCGATGGGTGCAGTGTGCGGACGAGAAGATGCTCGAGGAATTTCGTGCCAAAGCCTACGAGCACCTCGCGGTGGATCACAGCGGCGCACTCGTATATCTTGCGCCATCGAGGGTCAATCTCGGTCTGATTATCGAGCGTTGGCCGGGCATCACCTTTCGGGAAACACGCGAGCAGGCCAATTGACCAATAGGCCAACTGGGATGACGAGTCCGTACAAGCGCCGCGATACCGTGTCCTGGGCCCTGTACGACTGGGCGAATTCGGCGTTCGCCACCACTGTTTTGGCCGGGTTCTTCCCGGTGTTTTTTCAACAGTACTGGAGCACCGGGGTCGATCCTACGGTCAGCACCTCGCGGCTCGGGTTTGCCAACGGCGTGGCGGGCCTGATCGTCGCGGTGCTGGCGCCGGTGCTAGGCGCGATTGCCGATCGTACGGCCGGGCGTAAGCGTCAGCTCGTCGGCTGGACGCTATTCGGTGTCATCGGGACGGCGGCGCTCGGCTTCATCGGCGCCGGCGAATGGTGGTGGGCCGCCGCCTGTTTCATGATGGGCTGCATCGGTTTCAATGCCGGCAATATCTTTTACGACTCGCTGTTGCTCGATGTGGCCGAGGATCGTGACCTCGATCGAGTCTCGGCCTTTGGCTACTCCATGGGCTATCTCGGCGGCGGACTCCTGTTCTCACTCAACGTGCTGATGACTCTGAAGCCTCACTGGTTCGGTCTCAGTGGAGCGGCCGAGGCAGTGCAGTGGTCGTTCCTGAGCGTCGCCGTGTGGTGGTTCGTCTTCATGCTGCCGCTGGCGCGCAACGTGCGCGAGCGCGCGGTGGAAGGTCCCTCCGTCAGTCTCTATGAGGCCGCGCGTGATGGCCTGCGATCGCTCGCAGGAACTATCCGCCAGGTTGCGCGCTATCGCGATATTTCGCTTTTTCTGATTGCCTATTGGCTGTACATCGATGGCGTACACACCATCTACACGATGGCGGTGGACTATGGTGTCGCACTCGGTCTGCCGAGTTCGAGCCTGCTTGCTGCCTTGCTGCTGACGCAGTTCGTGGCGTTTCCTTCGGCGCTGATGCTCGGCGCACTCGGCAATCGTATCGGCGCCAAACGCGGCATCCTGTTGTGCATCGCGGTGTACTTGGCGGCGACGGTGTACGGTTATTTCCTTGATTCCGTGCCGGAGTTTTTCGCGCTCGCGGTGGTCGTAGGGCTCGTGCAAGGCGGTGTGCAGAGTCTGTCCCGCTCGTTCTTTGGTCGGCTCGTGCCCGAGGGCAAGGCGGGAGAGTTCTTCGGTTTCTACAACATGATGGGCAAGTTTGGCAGCTTCGTCGGTCCGCTGTTGATCGGCACGGTGGCGCTGCTCACCGGCAACTCCCGACTGTCGATCGCCTCGCTCGTCGTGCTCTTTCTGGCTGGCGGTGTGTTGCTGTGGTGCGTGCCCGAGTCACGCCGCAGCGCGGCAGTCTCCACGTGAGCACAAGCCGTATCCCATATCTGCCCGAGGAGGTGCCTCAGGTTCGCAGCCGTTGGCGGCGCTGGGTCGGCGTGGGGGGGCTTGCGCTCGCTGGCTGGCGAGTCGAGGGCAACTTGCCGAACCTGCGCAAGTTCGTGCTGATCGTTGCGCCGCACACCTCGAACTGGGATTTCGTCGTCGGCTTCCTCGCCTATCTCGGTCTGCGGCTGCATAGCTCGTGGTTCGTCAAGCACACGGCGCTACGCTGGCCGTGGGCCGCGCTCGGGCGGCACTTCGGCGCCGTGGCTATCGATCGGGCTCACGCGGGCAACGTGGTCGCCGCCTCCGTGGCTGCGATGAATGCCGCCGAGCGCATGGTGATCACGCTCGCTCCGGAAGGCACGCGCAAGAAGGTGTCGCAGTGGAAGCAGGGTTATTGGCGCATTGCCGTTGAAGCGGGGGTGCCGATCGTCACCGCTGCGCTTGATTACTCCCGTCGGCGTATCGTGTTGGGCGAACCGATGCGTCCCAGCGGCGACTACGCGAGCGATTGGGCGCAGTTGCGTACAGCATTCGCTGCGCGCATGGCACGCTACCCCGATCAGTTCTAGCGCAGCCCGGTAAGCTCAGGCCGGCCACTCCGCCGGGTCGAGGCGGAAGGAGTCGCGCAGCAGAACGTATAACGTCGGGTGTTGCTCGCGAAGATCGCGGGGACGCTCGAAGAAAAACTCGGCCGCCACCGCCAGAAACTCGGTGAGGTCTTCGGCCCCATACGGATCGAGCAAGGTCGGTTCACCGCGATCGACGGCGCGGCAGAGTTCGGCGTGGCTGGCCGCGAGTGCTGCGTGGGCCGCGGCATCGCCACCGGGTCGACTCGCTTCCAAAAAGTGCGTGATTTCATGGATGACGACGTTGTAGCCGTCGTCACGGACTTCAGCCTCCTGCACATCGCGCCAGGACAGCACCACCCGATCGGTGTCGAGCGATTGCCCAGCGAGGGCCCGGTAGCCTTCTGTGACGACGCCAGTGCTCTCGTCCTCGTCCTGCTCCTCGACGAGAAACTCATCCGGGTGCAACGTGATGCCGTGCAGTGCCTCGAAGGGATACTCCTCGCTGCCGAGCGTCGGGATGCAGGCCTGCGCTGCAATGATGATGCGCATCTCGTCGGTAACCTGCATGCCGCGCGCGCCCGTAAAGGGGATGCGGCGAATGAATTCTTGCAATCTCGGCAGCAGGCGCTCCTGCAGAGCGGGCGGCAGACGGCGATAGAGATGGACATTGCCCTGCAGTACGGTGAGCGGGTCGCAGGCGAGGGTAGGCTCCTCGGCGCGAGCTCGCCGACGGCGGCGACGCAGCCACCACAATAGGCCAAGCAGCAATGCGAGGACGATGAGTAGGCGAAGCATGATCGTCAGAGCAATTGTTTAACGCGACCGAGTTGCTCTTCCAGGCTCGTCAGCGTGCGTTCGAATTCCGCCACGCGCGCATGCTCCTGCGCGACGACCTCAGGCGGTGCATTGCGTACGAAGTTTTCGTTCGACAGCTTGCTGCTGGCCCGCTTGATCTCTTCGCGCGTCTTACCGATGCGCTTCTCAAGGCGCGAGGCTTCGGCCTGCGGATCGATCAGGCCGGCCATGGGCACGAAGGCCCGCATGCCACCGACGACCGCGATCGCCGAGGGCGGTGGCGTAACACCGGGCGGTAGCACCGCAATCGACTCGGTGCCCGCGAGGCGTGCGAGGTAGGTTTCGTGGGTGGCGAGCCGGCTTGTGTCGTTGCTGCCCACCTGATCAAGCAGCACCGGGAGCTTGCGCGACGGGCTGATGTCCATCTCGCCACGGATCTGCCGAATCCCGAGCACGAAGGTCTTGATCCACTCGACGTCGGCCTCGGCTTCGGCGTCGCGAGGCCAGTCGCTGGCCTGTGGCCAGCGAGCCGTCATGACAGTCGCCGCGGCGTCCTCTGCTGCGCCTGAGGCGGTACGCACACGTTGCCAAATTTCCTCAGTGATGAAGGGCATCAGCGGGTGCAGGGTCCTGAGCAGGGCTTCCAGCACATGGTGCAGCGTCTGCCGGGTCGCCTGTTTGGCCTCGGAGCTGAAGCCTTCGCCCTGCAGGATCGGTTTGCTCAGTTCCAGGTACCAGTCGCAGAACTCGTACCAGGTGAACTCGTAAAGTGCCGTCGCCGCAAAGTCGAAGCGATATTCGGCAAAGGCTTGGTCGACCGCCTGCAGCGTTTGGCCTAGCCTTGAGACGATCCAGCGGTCGGCCACGCTCGGTGTAATGGCGTGTGCCTTCACCGGTGGCAGGGTGGAGGTGTCCTCGAGCATCAAGAGCACGAAGCGAGAGGCATTCCAGAGCTTGTTGCAGAAGTTGCGATAGCCGCCGACGCGGGCGAGATCGAAGCGCAGATCCGCGCTCTGCGTGGCGAGCGATGCAAAGGTAAAGCGCAGCGCGTCGGTGCCGAACGCGTCGATGCCCTCCGGAAAGGCCTTGCGCGTGGCTTTTTCGATGGCGGGGGCGAGCCGTGGCTGCATCAGTCCGGTGGTTCGCTTGCGCACCAGAGCCTCGAGGTCGATACCGTCAACGATATCGAGCGGGTCGATGACGTTGCCCTTGGATTTCGACATCTTCTGGCCTTCCGAGTCACGGATCAGACCGTGAACGTAGACCTCGCGAAACGGCACCTCGTCCATGAACTTCAGCCCCATCATGATCATCCGGGCAACCCAGAAGAAGATGATGTCGAATCCGGTGACCAGCACCGAAGTCGGGTAAAAACGTTTCAGAGTGGCCGCGTCTTCCGGCCAGCCGAGAGTCGAGAAGGGCCACAGAGCTGAGGAAAACCACGTATCGAGGACGTCATCGTCCTGGCGAAGCGCGCAAGAGTCGGGCAGCGCGTGCCGCGCACGGATCTCGGCTTCAGAGCGACCAACGTAGACCCGCCCCGCATCGTCGTACCAAGCCGGAATGCGATGCCCCCACCACAGTTGGCGACTGATGCACCAATCTTTGATGTTGCGCATCCACTCGTAGTACGTCTTGGTCCAGTTCTCGGGTACGAAACGAATCGCACCCGAGCGCACCGCTTCGATAGCGGGGTCGGCCAGGGGCTGGATGCGTACGTACCATTGATCGGTCATGTACGGCTCGATGACCGCGCCCGAGCGATCGCCGCGCGGCACCATCAGCGTGTGCTTGTCGATACGCTCCAGAAGGCCTGCGGCGGTGAGCTCTTCCACGATACGGGCGCGCGCCGTGAAGCGATCCAGGCCCTGCAGGTGGCTCGGTGTCTGCTCGTTGAGGTGCGCGTCGGGTGTGAAAATGTTGATCTGCGGCAGTTGGTGTCGCAGGCCCACTTCGTAATCATTGAAATCGTGCGCCGGGGTGATTTTCACACACCCGGAGCCGAAGGTGGGGTCGACGTATTCGTCGGCGATGATCGGAATCAATCGGTTGGCGATCGGTAATCGGACGCGCTGTCCGATGAGGTGCGCGAAGCGTTCGTCGCCCGGATGCACCGCGACGGCAGCATCGCCGAGCAGGGTTTCGGGACGAGTGGTCGCCACGACGAGATGCCCATCACCCTGTTCGAGCGGATAGCGCAGATGCCAGAGCGAGCCTTCCTCCTCGCTGCTTTGCACCTCGAGATCCGATACCGCGGTTCGCAGCACCGGATCCCAGTTGACCAGGCGCTTGCCGCGGTAAATGAGGCCTTCTTCGTACAGCCGGACGAAGACTTCGGTCACGACTTTCGACAGACCCTCGTCCATAGTGAAGCGATCGCGCGACCAATCCACCGAGGCGCCGAGTCTGCGCATCTGCCGCGCGATCGTGCCGCCCGATTCGCCCTTCCATTTCCACACGCGCTCGACGAATTGCTCGCGCCCGATGTCGCTCCGCGAGCGACCCTCAGCTTCGAGTTGCCGCTCGACGACCATCTGTGTGGCGATGCCAGCGTGGTCGGTGCCCGGCTGCCACAAAGTGGGCTCGCCCCGCATGCGGTGGTAGCGGGTGAGGGCATCCATGATCGTGTCCTGGAACGCATGACCCATGTGCAGAGTGCCCGTGACGTTCGGCGGCGGAATCACGATGCAGTAGCCGGGGCCTTCGCCGCGCGGAGCAAAAAGACCCGAGCGCTCCCAGCGCTCGTAGATGCGCTGTTCGATGTCGCGGGGCGAGTACACCTTGTCCATGGTCGATCAATCCTTCGGCGTTGACAGTCAGCGTCGGGCGCGAGTGACCAGCAGGTCGGTGAGCAAGCCGATCGGGCGGCCCGTGCTGCCCTTGGCCGCGCCGCTCGCATAGGACGTGCCCGCGATATCGAGATGTGCCCAGCGCAAGCCTTGAGTGAACTTGGCCAGAAACGCTGCCGCGGTGAGTGCGCCGCCGTCACGACCGGCGACGTTGGCCATGTCCGCAAAATTGCTGCGCAGCTGCTCCCCGTATTCTTCGGTGCAGGGCAGGTGCCAGGCGCGATCGTCGGCGCGCACGCCCGCCGCGACGATCTCGGCGGCGAGGCTGTCATCGTTGCTCATCACGCCGGTATGGTGATGGCCCAGCGCTATCACGCAGGCGCCGGTCAGGGTGGCGAGGTCGATCACCGTGCTCGGCTTGTAGCGGCGCGCGTAGTGCAAGGCATCGCACAGGATCAGCCGACCCTCGGCGTCGGTGTTCAGAATTTCCACGGTCAGGCCTGCGGCACTGGTGACGATGTCACCGGGTTTGACCGCGCGGCCGCTCGGCATGTTTTCGCAGGCCGCCACGAGGCCGACGACATGCAGCGGCAGTTCAAGATCGGCCACCACCGACATCGCGCCGATCACCGAGGCGGCGCCTGACATGTCGAACTTCATTTCGTCCATGGCGCCCGGATCTTTCAGTGAGATGCCGCCGGTGTCGAAGGTGATGCCCTTGCCGACGAGCACGATGGGGCCTCGCGGTGCCTTGGGCGACCGGTATTCCATCACGATGAACTTGGGTGGCTGGTCGCTGCCTTGGGTCACGGCCAGGAAGCAGCCCATCTTCTCGGCACGGATGTCGGCCTCTTCCAAAACCTTGACCTTCAAGGCCGGGTAGCGGCGGCCGAGTTCCATCGCCTGCTCGGCAAGGTAGGTCGGGGTGCAGTGGTTGGCTGGCAGGTTGGCCAGATTACGCATCAAGGCCGCGCCGCGCCCGGCGGCGTCGCCGTGTCGCAGTCCGCGTCGTGCTGCCGTCGCCGACGTGCCCACGGGACCCAACTTGAGGCTCTTGAGCGCAGGTGCCGGGGGTTTTTTCGCCGACTTCAGGTCGTTGACGCGATAGAGCGCGGCGTGGGTAATTTCGGCTGCCGAGCGGGCGAACAGGTAATCGTCAAGGTCGCGAGTGGCTGGTCGGGTGAGGGCCACGGCAGCGGATTCAACGCGGGTCTTAGCCAGCGCGCCGACTGTCGCCTGAAGGGCCTTGCGCCAATTGCGCCGAGTGACTGTGCTGGCTCCTTGACCCACAAGCAAGATACGGGTCGCTTTGAGGCGCGCAAACGCAGGCAGGAGGGCCGTTTCGCCGAGCTTGCCGGCGAAGTCGCCATGTCGCAGCCAGCGTGACAGTGCGCCGCCGCAGCGGCGGTCGACGGCTCGAGCGCCGGCAGACAGTTCACCGGAATCATGGACCCCGATAACGATGCAATCGGTACGCGCAAGGGCGGGGTTGCCGGTGAGGATATCGAACTTCATGAGGATCTCCGCTGCTGTAGGGATGGCCGTCGGCCGATGTGGCACCACCGGTTTGGCCGCTTCGCGTACCATTCTAACGGTTTCCGGAATCCAACGGCCGTGACGCGACTCTCCCGATACATACTGCGTGAAACCGCGGGGACCTGGCTGGCGGTCACCGCCGTGCTGGTGGTGGTGCTGCTGACCAACCAAGTGGCTACCGTGCTTTCACGGGCCGCCGAGCGCGGCTTTCCGAGTCACGTGGTGCTCGAACTGGTCGGTCTCGGGTTGTTGCAGAACCTCGCGATCTTGCTGCCTGTCGGCTTGTTGCTTGGGGTGATGCTGGCCTTCGGTCGTCTGTACCACGACAGCGAAATGACGGCGGTGGTCGCGTGCGGCGTCTCGCCGCGCGCCGTGTATGCGCCGATTTTTGCGCTGGCGCTGCTTGTGGCGGTCGTCGTTGCGGCGTTATCGCTGCACATTGCGCCGCTTGCAGCGGCCCAGGTCGAGCGCGTGCGCACCGAGGCCTTGCAGCAAGGCGAGTTCGCGCCGATTGCCCCGGGGCGGTTTCGCAGTTTTGGTGGCGGCAACACAGTGTTCTATGCTCGTGGCGTGCAAGCCGATGGCACGCTCGAACGTGTTTTCGTTAAACGACTTCGCGACGATCGCTACGAGATTGCGGTGGCCGACTTCGCCCGCCACGAGATCTCCGCCGATGGGTCGGTGCATGTGTTGACCTTGATTTCCGGCGAACGGTACGAGGGAAACCCCGGGTCCCCGCAGTTTCGTATCGTGCGCTTCGCGGAGAACGTTATCCCGGTACAGGTCCCGGGTGTTGGAGTCGGCGCGCAGAAGATCGAGGCATTGCCGAGCGCGGAGTTGCTGCAGGGCGCTGATCCGGCGCGGCGCGCCGAGTGGCATTGGCGGGTTGCGGCACCGCTGATGGTACTGATACTTGCCATCCTCGCCGTGCCGCTCTCACGGTTGCGACCACGGCAGGGGCGCTATTCGCGGCTCTGGGTCGCGATCCTGATCTACTTTTTTTATATTGGTTTGGCGAGTGCCGCGCGGGTGTGGTTGACCAAGGGCGAGGTACCGGCCGCGTTGGGTCTGTGGTGGGTTCATGGTCTGGTGATTGCAGTAGCCCTGGTTGTGATTAGTGCGCCGGGCGCGCTGGCCCGTTGGCGACACCGCGACGTGGTGCCGGCGTGAACACCATCGACCGCTATCTGGTAAGGGCGATTTTGGGCGGGGTGTTCATCACCATGGGGGTGCTGCTGTCGCTCGGTGCCCTGTTTGTGCTGATGGGCGAGCAGGACGATGTGGGGGTCGGCAACTTCACCACGTGGGATGCCGTGATGTTCACCCTGCTGAATTTGCCGCAGCAGGCGTGGGAACTGCTGCCGATCAGTGCGCTGATCGGTTCGCTCGTCGGTCTCGGCGCGCTCGCGAGGGGCAGCGAGTTGACGGTGTTGCGCGCCTCGGGGTTCTCCGTCTGGCGCATCGCCCGTGCGGCGACCATCGCCGGCGTGTTGCTGACGCTGCTCGCGGCGGTGCTTGGTGAATTTCTTGGTCCCCCGATGCAGCAGTTCGCGCGGCAGCAGAAGGCCTTCAGCAAGTACGCGGACCTCAGTTTGCGCGGCACCGGAGACGCCTGGGTGCGCGACGGAGATCTCATCATCAACGTCGAGCGGCAGACCGGCGATGCGCAGTTCGGCGGCATGGTGATCTACGAACTGGACGATCGTTTCCGTTTGCGTGCCTTGGGGCGTGCCGCGACCGCCAGCACGGCCGAGGAGGGGCGGTGGAATCTCGAGCAGTACACCGAGTCGCGTTTCGGCGAGGATCGGGTCGTCGTCAATCGTGCCGCGCGCCGCGAGCTGCAGTCGGCGGTTAGCGCGGAGTTTCTCGGCATCGCGGCCTCCTCGCCTGACGAGCTGCCGGCGAGCGACCTGTGGCGGATGATCGCCCATCTCGAGCAGAACAATCTCGATGCCAATCCGGCGCGATTTGCGTTGTGGTCGCGTGTGGCGCGCACCGTGGCCACGGTATTCGCCGTGCTACTCGCTTTGCCGTTCCTTTTTGGTTCGCTGCGCGCGACCGACTCGGGTACTCGGCTCGCCTTCGGGCTCGTGATCGGTATCGGGCTGTTTGTTCTACAGCGCAGTTTGGAGAGCGGCGCCGTGGTGTTCGACGGCAATCCGCTGCTCTTTGCCTGGTTCCCCACACTACTGATGGCACTGGTGGCGATTGGGTTGATTGCGCGCACGCGCTAGGATGGGAACATGACCGCATCGTTGGCAGCTCTGTATCCGCCCCTCGTCAAACGTACGACGCTCATCGTCCGTGATGCCGAGCGATCGCTGCGGTTTTATCGAGACGTGCTGGGCCTGACTGTCTGGTACGACGATCAGATCGAGTTGTCCGGCGTGGGTCTCGCCGCTGGCAAGCGTGGCGATCTCACCCGCCTCGTCATCATGAAGGCGGTGGATCCGGTGGTCGGCATGATCGGTCTGCTGGAGTTTACCGAGCCACGACTGCCCGAGCCGCCCCTGCGACGCCGCCTCGGCATTGGCGATATCGTATTTGTCATGCAAGGCAAAGACGTCGCT
>RGWK01000080.1 GCA_010029775.1 Gammaproteobacteria bacterium | reverse complement strand
GATCGAACCCGGTGAAACGGTGGCCTTCGTCGGCCCTTCGGGCGCCGGCAAGAGCACGGTGTTCCAATTGCTGCTGCGGTTCTACGACCCGCAAGCGGGCCGCATTCGGCTCGATGGGGTGGACATCGCCGAGGCTGACCCGCATGAGATCCGCCGCCGCATCGGTCTCGTACCGCAAGACACCACACTCTTCGGCACGAGCGCGCGCGAGAACATCCGCTACGGCCGGCCGGACGCCTCCGACGAGGAAGTCGAAGCCGCAGCCGTCGCTGCAGCAGCCGATGAATTCATCCGCCGTCTGCCACAGGGCTACGATACTTTCCTCGGCGAGCGCGGCACTCGGCTCTCCGGCGGTCAGCGTCAGCGTATCGCCATTGCGCGTGCGATCCTCAAGAACCCGCCGTTGCTCCTGCTGGATGAGGCGACGAGTGCGCTCGATGCCGAGAGCGAACGCGTCGTGCAACACGCCCTCGAGGAACTGATGAAAACCCGCACGACGCTGATCATCGCGCACCGCCTGGCCACGGTGCTCAAAGCAGATCGGATCATCGTCATGGACCACGGCAAGATCATCGCCAGCGGCAGCCACGACGAGCTTGTCCTGAACAATCCTCTGTATGCGAGGCTCGCCGCCCTGCAGTTCACCGACGGACAGCCTGCGAGCGCATGACGCCCGCAGCGATACTGTTTGACTTCGACGGTACGCTGATCGACTCGGCCCCGAGCATTCTGGCCTCTTTCGCCGCGGCTCTTCAGCAGACAGGTCTCGAAGCGGCCGTGCCGCTCACTCCCTCGCTGATCGGCCCGCCGCTGCTGACGACGATCGGCACCGTGCTTGGCACCGAAGATGAACCCACTCGCCAGCGCTTCGCGGCGGCGTTTCGCGAGCAATACGATCTGGCCGGATATCGGCAAACCGTCGCGTATGACGGCGTCCCGGCGCTGCTCGCAGGGCTCAATGATGCCGGCATCCGCCTTTTCATTGTCACCAATAAACGCATCGCCCCCACTCGACGGATTCTCGCGCACCTGCGCTGGGAACACTGGTTCCACGGTGTCTACGCACTCGATGCACTGCAGCCCCCCGCGCCGAACAAGAAAGCCCTGGTCAGAGACGTGCTGCAGCGCGAGGCGCTTCGATCTGACGACACCTGGATGGTCGGCGACTCGCGTGAGGATCAGAGTTCAGCTGAAGGCAATGCACTGCGTTTCTTTGCCGCCTGTTGGGGCTACGGCGAGGCCCTCGGCGAAGGACCGCGATCACCGATCGAGTTTTTGACGCTCGCCACCGCTCAGCGATAACCCTGCGCCTGCAGAGAGAATAGCCGCGCGTACACGCCATCGCCGGCCATCAAGCTTGCGTGATCGCCCTGCTCGGCGATGCGTCCTTCCGAAATCACCGCAATATGATCGGCCATGCGTACGGTGGAAAACCGGTGTGAAATCAGAATGGCAATCTTGTCACGCGCAAGCTCGCGGAAATGGGCAAATACTTCGGCCTCCGCCTGCGCATCCATGGCCGCGGTGGGTTCATCGAGCACCAGGATGTCGGCACTCGTGCGCATGAAAGCGCGCGACAGCGCGATTTTCTGCCACTGCCCGCCCGACAACTCGCGCCCCTCCTTGAACCATTTGCCGAGTTGCGTGCGATAGCCGCCCGGGAGCGTCGCGATGAAAGCCTCCGCCCGGCCTTTTTGCGCCGCTTCGCGCCAACGTGCCTCGTCTTCGAACGAGGGCTCATCGCCCGCACCGATGTTCTCGCCCACCAGCCACTGATAGCGCGCGAAGTCCTGGAAAATCACGCCGATGCGCGCGCGCAGCCGCTGCTCGTCCCACTCACGCAGATCCCGTCCATCGAGCAGGATGCGCCCCGAGGTCGGCTGGTACAGTCGGGCGAGCAACTTGATCAACGTGGTCTTGCCCGACCCGTTCTCGCCGACCAGCGCGAGCGTAGCGCCCGGCTTGACGTGCAGGCTGACGTCCTCGAGGGCTGGACGATCCGCCCCGGGATAACAAAAACCCACGTGCTCGAAACGCAAGCCATCTGCCGGGTCCGGGCCGCTGCGGTGACCGCCGGTGAGCGGTTCTGCGGGTGTCTCGAGATAGTCGTATAGGGTCGACAGATACAGCCGATCTTCATACATACCGCCGATCGCCGACAGACCGGCCGACACAGCCGACTGACCCTGACGAAACAGCATCAGGTACATCGTCATCTGGCCAAGCGTGATGAGACCTGCGACCGCCTCGAGTGCAATCCAGGCATAGGCGCCATACAGCGCGGCGGTGCCGAACAGACCGAGTGCAAAACCCCAGCTGTCGCGACGCAGAGTCAGCGCCCGATCCTCGCGGTATAGCCGCGCAAAGATATCGCGATAACGCTGCAGCAGGCGCTCACCGAGGCCGTACAGCTTCACTTCCTTCGCGTGATCCTCGCGTGCGAGGACCGTTTCGAGGTACAGCTGCATGCGAGTTTCCGGCGAACGCCATTTGAAAAGGCGGAAGGCGTCCCCGGAAAACTTCGTCTCGGCGATAAACGCAGGCAGCCCCGCCAGCAGCAGCACCGCCACCGCCCAAGGCGAAAAGGCAATCAACAACGCAGCGAAACTCGCAAGCGAGATGCCGTTTTGCAGCAAACCGAAGGCCTTGATGACGAGCGCGAGCGGCCGGCTCGAAGCCTCGCGCCGCGCGCGAGTCAGCTTGTCGTAAAACTCGGAATCTTCGAATTGCGCGAGCGACAGCGTCAGCGCTTTCTCGAGGATCATGACATTCACGCGCTGTCCGAGCTGGGCGCGCAGCAATGACTGACAGAAGCTAAGTGCGCGCTGCACGGCAGCCAGCGCCGCCACCAGCACACCCTCTTGCAACACGAGCTCGAGCACCGTTGCGGCCTGCGGATGCGCGCGCAATGCGACAAGATCGAACCCGGCACCCGAGGGCCAACTGCGCGAAGCCGCCACCACGGCATCGACGATCTGCGCACCGATATAGGCGATAGCGGCCGGCAGAATGCCCGCAACCACAGTCAGCAGCACGAACGCGAGCGTCAGCGAACGACTTGTCGACCACACCAGGCGAAACGCGCGCGCGAACACCTCAATGACTCATTCGGCCGGACGCACGCCCTGGCTGCGAGCGGGCGCCGTTCCACGTCGCAGGTGGTATTCGAACACGTCCGATCGCGGCCCCTTGAGCAAGGGCACCATATACAGCAGCGCCATACCCTCGAGCTGGCGCGCGTGGCGCAAGGGTCCAAGGTCCTGTGCCTCGAACCCGAGTTCGCGCACGAGTGCACCCACTCGCGCTTTGGCCGAAGCGTCGTCGCCGGCGAGGGGCACCGTCACCGGACCGCCCGCCGCGGCGGGATCGGCCATGACGTGTGCGCCTAGGGTGTTGAACGCTTTGACCACGCGAGCACGCGGCGCAAGCTCGCGGATGCGCTCCGCCGCCGACGTCTCCACCGCCATCTCCATGTAGCCGGTGGCCGGTACGAAACGCAGCGCATTGGTCGGATCAATGACCAGTTTGTCCGCGAGATCCACCGAGCGCAGCGTCGACTCGGTCGCCGTCCACGGCAAGGCGATTAGCACCCAGTCGGCACGCGAAACAGCCTCAGCGACGGGTGCCGCCGAGGCGCGGGCGCCGCTGCGGGCAACCAGCGCCTGCACGTCGGCGCGCAGCGGCTCACGGGAGCCGTAGATCACCGGATGACCGAGTGCCGCGAGGCGCGGACCCAACGCGGCACTCACGCGCCCCGTGCCGAGCACGGCGATGCTTTCGCGCGCTGCACTCGCCGGCGGCGCTGCAGCGGCTCCCGCCTCGCGCACGGCAACCCCGAGGACCGCGGCGACCGTGGCCACCAAAGCGAGCACCGCCGACCGTCCTCGCATCAGCCGAGCCTCATGCCACCATCAAGGTCGATGCAACGCCCGGTGAAAAAGTCGTTCTCGGCGATGAAGATCGCCGCGTGAGCGATTTCGCTGACCTCGCCCAGGCGACGCAACGGCACCTGCGCGGTGAGCTTCTCGAGCATCTCCGGACGTATCGCAGCGAGGATCTCCGTACGCGTGTAGCCCGGTGCAATCGATCCCGTGCGGATGCCGTAGCGCGACAGTTCCTTGGCCCAGACTTCGGCCATTGCCGCGACGCCCGCCTTGGCGGCCGAGTAGTTGGACTGCCCGGCATTGCCGTAGCGCGAGATACTCGAAATGTTGATGATCACTCCGCCCTGCTTGCGGCGGATCATGCGCTCAGCCGCCTCACGCGCGCAGAGAAACACGCCCGTCAGATTGATGTCGATCACCGCCTGCCACTGCTCGAGCGACATCTTGCCGGTGACCTCACCGTCCTTGGCCTTGATCAGCAAGCTGTCTTTGACGATGCCGGCATTATTGACGAGCACGTCGAGCCCGCCGAGATCGACCACCACTGCATCGAGCGCTGCGATGATCTCGGCTTCACGCGTGACGTTGACGAGGTAACCGACGGCTCGGGTACCGAACGCCGCACCGGCTGCCACACACTGACGCGCGCTCTCGTCGAGGTCCTCCTGACGCAGGTCGAACAACGCCACGTGAGCGCCTCTGGCGGCAAAACCCTTGGCAATTTCGCGACCGATACCACGACCCGCACCCGTGACGACGACGGTTTTTCCCTGAAGCTGCATGCAGTAACTCCCTAAAAACGCTGTGTTGCCCGGTCGGTGCGACGGCATCGGCCGAGCGGGCAGTATACTCTGCCCTCCATGCTCACCTTGCGATGCGCCCAAGCTGCCGATGTGCCCCTGATCCTCGCCTTGATCCGCGAGCTCGCCGACTACGAACACCTGCTGCATGCCGTGGATGCCACCGAGGAAACCCTGGGGGCGGCCCTGTTCGCGGCGACCCCGCGGGTCTTTTGCGATATCGCCGAGTGGCACGACGGCACTGCAAGTTCACCGGCGGGCTTCGCCCTCTGGTTCTACAACTTTTCGACCTTTCGCGGCCGTCATGGCATCTACCTCGAGGACCTCTACGTCAAACCAGAGTACCGCGGACGCGGCATCGGCAAAGCACTGCTCGTGCAATTGGCCGAGCGCTGCGTACGTGAGGGACTGACACGGCTGGAATGGGCGGTGCTCGATTGGAATGAACCCGCGTTGCGCTTCTATAAGTCGCTTGGCGCGGTGGCCCACAAAGACTGGATTCTGCATCGCGTGACCGGCGAGACCTTGCAGACGCTCGGCCGGTCTGACCGGCAGACTTCTGGCGTCAGCGATGCCGGCGCTGCAACCACTCACGAGTCGCCAGCGCCGCCTCGACGGTGAACTCGCCGCGCTCGAGGGCGTCACGGACCGCCTCGGTGGGCAGACACATGAACTCCTGAACTTCGCCATCGCGGCCACTCGGCTCGAAACCGTCAGGCAGCAGAATGTCGGCCACGATCACGAGTTCATCGTGCACGCCATAGCGCGTTTCGCGCAGGCTGCGGATCACCATGCCCGGGAAATCGACCCTGCGAGCGAGTGCCGCGGGGACCCCCGCCTCCTCCCATAACTCGCGCATCGCCGTGCGCCGCAGCGACTCGCCCGCCCCAACGCCACCCGCCGCGAGATTGTCGAGCATGCCCGGATCAGCGCGCTTCTGCGGGCTGCGTCGTGCGATCCACAGTCGCCCATCGCTGCGGTAACCGTTGATGTGTACCGCGCGATTCTGCAGACCCAAGGTTCGAAACAAGCCGCGCTCGCAGCGCGCCAACTCCGCGCCGTTCTCATCGAGCACGGCGCACAGTTCGTTGCGCCAGTCGGCGATCCAGCCTCGCGCACGCAAGCGCTGCGCCAGTGCCTGCAGGCGTCGGCTGCGAACCGGTCGACTGGCCCCCGCATCGCGCAGGCGCACGCCCAACTCGGCCGATTCGATCTCGGGGAAATCGCGCAGCAGCGGCAGCAAATCACGGCGGACGCGACCGCGAATGGCACCCGCGATCCACAACGGCACATAGTCCGCAACCAGCGAAGCGGTTGCCGACGGCTCAGTCACGCAAGAAGTCGATGACCGCGCGCGAAAAGTCTTCGACCTGCTCGACATTCGAGAGGTGCGCCGCATCGAGCACCAGCAAATCGGCCCCCGAAATGCTCTCGCAGAGTTCCTCCGCCCGCTCCAGCGGTGTGGCGGAATCCTGTGCGCCAGCAATCACCAACGTTGGGGCGCGCACACCGGTCAGCGCGCTGCGCAGATCAGCGTCGCGCAACGCCGTGCAGGCGGCCGCGTAGCCTGCTGGCTGGGTGCGGCGCATCAGCTCGAGAACGGCCTCGACGCGCTCGGGCTGCGCGGCCCTGAACGCTGCCGTGAACCAGCGCTGCGGTACCGCTTCGATGAGTGGCGCCAGTCCCTGCCCGAGAACCACGGCGCGTCGCTCGTCCCACATTGAGGGCGGCGGAAAATGCGCCGCCGTGTTCGCGAGCACGAGGCGCTGCACCCGCTCGGGCGAGTGGATCGCCGCCTGCAACGCAACGGCGCCACCCAGTGACATGCCGCACCAGTGGGCCCGCTCGATGTGCAGGGCGTCGAGGATCTCGATGGCATCGGCCGCAAGATCAATAAGCGTGCACGACGCCTCGGAACCCGCGGCCAGCGTGGACTTGCCGTGCCCGCGGGCATCGAAGCGCACCACGCGAAAGAATTGCTCGAACAGCGGCATCTGCGGGTCCCACACACCGAGGCTGGAACCGAGCGGGTGCAGCAAAACGAGCGTTGGGGCGTGGTTACGCCCCGACACTTCGTAATGCAAGCGCCCGCTCGGGCGCTCGATGGAACCCGCCAACATGAGGCGATGCGCCTCAGTCAGCCTTGTACTTGTCGTGGCAAGCCTTGCAGCTGGCGCCCGTGGCTATCCTTCATGAGCTTCTGGAACTCGGCCGCGTTGTCCCATAGTTCCGCCTTGGCCTTGCTGCTTGCGTTGACAGAGCCCGCTGGGAACACATCCGGCACGACAGTCGCCATGAACGCCGCGCGGTCAGCTGCGAGCTGGAACGCTTTGGCATCAAAGGGTGTCCGACCCTGCACCATGCCAGCCATGATGCCCATCTGCGCACCGAGCACTGTGTAGGCCGACTGGCGCAACTTCACCTGACCGGCAACCCGCGCATCCTGCGCGCTGACCGGCAAGGACAATCCGACGAGAGCGAGCGCCAAGGCGCCGCAAAGGAAACGGTTCATCATGATTCACTCCTAACCTGTGGCCTAACCTATGGACCGGAGGGTCCGTAACCTACGGATTTACTCACAAGCGGCGTGATGGTCGCAACCGCGACGACGGCGGAGTACACTGCGCGGCCTTTTTTGCCCGTTCAGGCCCCCAATGTCCACCGCTCGTCAGATCCGCAACATCGCCATCATCGCCCACGTCGATCATGGCAAGACGACTCTCGTCGACTGCCTTCTCAAGCAGTCGGGCACTTTCGCGGCTCACGAGCGTGTCGGCGAGCGGGTGATGGACTCCAACGATCTCGAGCGCGAACGCGGCATCACCATCCTCGCCAAAAATTGCGCCATCGAGTACCAGGGCACGCGCATCAACATCGTCGACACACCGGGCCACGCCGACTTTGGCGGTGAGGTTGAGCGCGTCCTGTCGATGGTCGACGGCGTGTTGCTGCTGGTCGATGCCGTCGAAGGGCCGATGCCGCAAACCCGCTTCGTGACCCGCAAGGCGCTGGCCCTCGGGCACAAGGCCATTGTCGTCGTTAACAAGGTGGATCGCCCCGGCTCTCGCCCGAACTGGGTCATCGATCGCACTTTCGAACTGTTCGACAAACTCGGCGCCACGGACGAGCAGCTCGACTTTCCGATCATCTACGCATCGGCGCTGCAGGGCTGGGCGACGCTCGATGTCACCAAACCGGCGACGGACATGACGGCCCTGTACGAGGCCGTGCTCAAGCACGTACCACCGCCGCCCACTGAAATCGACGCGCCGCTGCAACTGCAGATCTCGCAACTCGACTACAACCCCTATGTCGGCCGAATCGGCATCGGGCGCATCCGTCGCGGCACGCTCAAGAGCGGCCGAAACGTGGCGCTGCGCTGGGGTGAGGAAGACCGCGGCGCCGGCAAGATCGGCCAGATCCTAAGTTTTCGCGGCCTGGAGCGCTTTCCGGTCGAAGAAGCCTCGGCCGGCGACATCGTCGCGGTCACCGGTATCGACGAGGTCAACATCGGTCTGACGCTGTGTGACCCCGAGCAGGCTGAGGGCCTGGCGCCGATCAAGATCGATGAACCCACGCTGTCGATGACTTTCCAGGTCAACACCTCGCCGCTCGCCGGTCGCGAGGGCAAATTCGTCACGAGTCGGCAGATCCGTGACCGACTGATGCGTGAACTGCAGAGCAACGTTGCCCTACGCGTCGAGGAAACCGCCGACGCCGACGTGTTTCGAGTCTCAGGGCGCGGTGAGTTGCACCTCACCATCCTGGTGGAAAACATGCGTCGCGAAGGGTACGAGCTCGCGGTGGGTAAGCCGCAGGTACTGCGGCGCGTGATCGACGGCGTGGTGCAGGAGCCCTTCGAGGCCCTGACCATCGATATCGACGAAGGCCTGCAGGGCAGCGTGATGTCTGAACTCGGCACCCGCCGCGGCGAGTTGCTCGACATGGTGGTCGAGGGTGACCCCACGGGGCGCGGCCTTGGGCGAGTTCGCCTGGAGTACCGCATC
>RGWK01000079.1 GCA_010029775.1 Gammaproteobacteria bacterium | reverse complement strand
GGCCTCAGTGGCGGTGCGGATTCGGTGGCGCTGCTCCTCGCGCTGCAGCAGTTGCGACGGCGCAGCGCGCGCTGGCGCCGCTTCACTCTGCGTGCAGTGCATGTCAATCACCAACTGCGTCCTGCGGCAAGGGTCTGGGAGAAGCACTGTCGCAGGCTCTGCGCGGCACTCAATGTCCCGCTCGTCGTTCGCCGGGTGCATGTGCCGCAAGGTCCCGGCCACTCGCTCGAGGCCGACGCGCGTGCGGTGCGTTATGCCGCCTTGACCCGTGCGCTTTCGCGAGGGGAGTTGCTGCTCACCGCGCACCATCAAGACGATCAACTCGAAACGTTCCTGCTGCAATTGCTGCGCGGTGCCGGGGTTGCAGGTCTGGCCGCCATGGGCGAGTGCACGCGCCAGGGCGGGCACTGGCTGCTGCGGCCCTTGCTTGGTGAATCGCGCAGTGCGCTTGAAGAGTATGCACAAGCGAACGATGTGGCGTGGGTGGACGACGACAGCAACATCGATGAGCGTTTCGATCGAAATTATCTGCGGCATCGCGTGGTGCCATTGCTGCGCGAGCGCTGGCCCGCCGTGGCGACAGTGGTGGCGCGCAGCGCAGCGCACCTCGGCGAGGCTCAGGCGCTGCTGCGCGAGCAGGCGCAATCCGATCTCGAACGGCTGGCGCCCCACGGGCCGCTGGAGCTCGCTGCACTGGCCGCGCTCTCGGTGAGTCGTCAGCGCAACGCCTTGCGCGAATGGGTGCGTGTCGCGGGCTTGCCCTTGCCCGATCGGGTGCACCTCGAACGCATTCGTGTCGAGTTGCCGGCAGCCCGCGCCGACGCCCAGCCGCTCGTGCGTTGGGGCATGGCGGAGGTGCGCCGTTTTCGCGGTTGTCTCTACGCCCTCGCGCGACCCGTTCCAGAAGTGCGCGAGGGCGAGTGGCACTGGCAGCGTGCTCGTGCGTTTTCGCTCGGGGCTGATCGGGGCGTGTTGCGGTTGCGCCGTGACCCCCACGGTGAGCTCGACGCGCGTCGGTTACCCGCCGTGCTCACCGTGACCGGTCGGGCGGCGGGCGAGTCGTTGCGCCCGTCGGACGGTGAACCACGGCGTAGCGTCAAAGAGCTCTTTCGGGCCGCGGCCGTGCTGCCCTGGGAGCGCCGTCACTGGCCGCTGCTGCGGGCGGGTGATGCCACAGGTCCGCTCGTTGCGGTGGTGGATTTGGCCATCGATGCGGCCTACCGGGCCGAGGCGGGTCGCACCCCCTCACGCGATCGATTGCGCCTGGTTTGGGAGTCCGCGCCCGTCATGCGCGCATTGAGATAAGCGCGCATTTTTATTAAGATATCGTCCCGTCGTGCTGAAGCTCATCGACGCCCTGCGCGGGCCCCGCGCGAGTCGAAGAGTACGGCGCTTTAACTGCGGCGGTCCCCCATGCCTCGTTTCATTTTCGTCACGGGCGGTGTCGTTTCCTCGTTGGGGAAGGGCATCGCCTCCGCGTCATTGGCCGCGATCCTCGAGGCGCGTGGCCTGAAGATCGCGATGGTCAAGCTCGACCCGTACATCAACGTAGATCCGGGCACGATGAGTCCGTTCCAGCATGGTGAGGTCTTCGTCACCGACGATGGCACGGAGTCCGACCTCGATCTCGGTCACTACGAGCGCTTCGTGCGCACGGTCACCGGCCGCCACAGCAACTTCACGACTGGCCGGATTTACGAGCGGGTGATCGCCAAGGAGCGCCGCGGCGATTACCTCGGCGCCACCGTGCAGGTCATTCCGCATATCACCGATGAGATCAAAGCCAGCATCATGCGCGGCGCCGGCGATTCGGATGTCTGCATGGTCGAGATCGGCGGCACGGTCGGCGATATCGAATCTTTGCCGTTCCTCGAGGCGATCCGCCAGATCGGGGTCGAACTCGGCCGAAGCCAGGCGATCTTCATGCACCTGACGCTCGTCCCGGTGGTGGGCGGCGGCAATGAAATCAAGACCAAGCCGACGCAGCATTCGGTGAAGGAGCTTCGCAGCATCGGCATCCAGCCGGACATCCTGCTCTGCCGTGCGCATGACCCGCTGCCGGCCGAGCATCGTCGCAAGATTGCCCTGTTCACGAACGTCGAGGAGCGCGCGGTCATTTCGGCCGTCGATGCGCGCGACATCTACGAAATCCCGATGCTGCTACACGAGCAGAACCTCGATGAGATCGTGGTGGAGAAGTTGCGCCTTGAGTCCAAAGCCAGGCCTGCCGACCTCTCGGCGTGGCAGGCCGTGGTCGAGGCAAAAGCTAACCCGAGCGCAGAGATCAATCTCGCCATGGTGGGCAAGTACGTGCAGAACCGCGACTCGTACATCTCGCTCAACGAGGCGCTGACCCATGCGGGGGTCAAGACCCGCACCCGCGTGAACATCCACTTCATCGAGTCGACCGACATCGAGGAGCGGGGCACGGCCGTGTTGCAGGGCATGGATGCGATTCTCGTGCCGGGCGGCTTCGGCGAGCGCGGTGTCGAGGGCAAGATCGCCGCGGTGCGCTACGCGCGCGAGCAGCGTATTCCCTATCTCGGTATTTGCCTCGGCATGCAGCTCGCGGTCATCGAGTTCGGCCGGCATGTGCTCGGCCTCGAGGGGGCGACCAGCACCGAGTTCAACCGCAGCACGCCGCACCCTGTCGTCGCACTGATCACCGAATGGCAGGACGCGATGCGCGGCGCGCAGTCTCGTGACGAGTCTTCCAACCTCGGCGGCACGATGCGCCTCGGCGGGCAGGACGTGACGCTCTCCGAGGGCACTCGGGCGCGTGCGCTGTACGGCAAGGGCATCATCCGCGAGCGGCACAGACACCGTTACGAGTTCAACAACACCTATCTCGATCGCTATCGTGCGGCAGGGCTGACGTTCTCGGGTCTATCACCCGATGGTCTCGTCGAGATCGTCGAGCTCGCCGATCATCCGTGGTTCGTGGCGACGCAGTTCCACCCCGAGTTCACCTCCAACCCGCGCGACGGGCATCCGCTGTTCACCGGGTTCATTGCCGCGGCGCGAGCGCATCGCGGCGAGCGTGCATCATGAAGCTCGCGCAATTCGAGGTCGGTGCGCACGAGCCGCTGTTCCTGATCGCAGGGCCCTGCGTGATCGAAAGCGCTGCGCTTTGCGAGGAGATCGCCGGGCGGATGCTCGAGATCACCCGTCGGCTCGGTGTGCCCTACGTGTTCAAGGCGTCCTTCGACAAGGCGAACCGCTCCTCGCGCTCGAGTTTCCGCGGTCCGGGTCTCGAGGCCGGCCTCAAGGTGCTCGCCGATATCCGCAGTCGCTTCGCCGTGCCGGTGCTGACGGACGTGCACGAGGACACTCCCCTCGCCGAGGTTGCCGCCGTCGTCGATGTGCTGCAGACGCCCGCGTTTCTGTGTCGACAGACCAACTTCATCGTCGCTGCGGCCTCGCAAGGCAAGCCGGTGAACATCAAGAAGGGCCAGTTTCTCTCGCCCTGGGAAATGCAGAACGTGGTCGACAAGGCCCGCTCCAGCGGCAACACACAGATCATGGTCTGCGAGCGCGGCTTCACCTTCGGTTACAACAACCTCGTCTCCGACATGCGTGCGCTGCCCGTGCTGCGCGGTACGGGCTGCCCGGTGGTGTTCGATGCCACGCATTCGGTGCAGCTGCCCGGCGGCCAGGGCTCGGCCTCGGGCGGGCAACGCGAGTTCGTGCCCGTGCTCGCCCGTGCCGCCGTTGCGGCGGGTGTGGCGGGGCTGTTTATGGAGACTCATCCGGATCCGGCGAAAGCGCTCTCCGATGGGCCGAACGCCTGGCCGCTCGCCCGGATGGAATCTCTGCTCGAGACGCTCTGCGCGCTCGATCGAACCGTCAAAGCCAAAGCATTCGAGGAAGACACGCCATGAGCCGCATTGCCGATATCGTCGCCCGTGAAATCATCGACTCGCGGGGCAACCCGACCGTCGAGGCGGATGTCATCCTGACGAGCGGTGCCGTGGGGCGTGCCGCCGTGCCTTCTGGCGCTTCGACCGGTACTCGGGAGGCGGTTGAACTGCGTGATGGCGACAAGAAGCGCTATCTCGGCAAGGGTGTGCTCAAGGCGGTGCGCAACTGCAACACCGTCATCCGTGCCGCGATGCTCAAGCGCGATGCGCGCGAACAGGAAGACATCGATGCGCGATTGATCGCCCTCGACGGCACGGAGAACAAGAGCCGGCTCGGCGCCAATGCGCTGCTCGCGGTGTCGCTCGCCATTGCACACGCGGCTGCCGAGGATAACGAACAGTCGTTGTGGCGCTACCTCGCGCGGGGGCGCAAGCCAGTCATGCCGGTGCCGATGATGAACGTCATCAACGGCGGCGCGCACGCCGACAACAGTCTCGATATTCAGGAGTTCATGATTCTGCCGGTCGGTGCACGAAGCTTCAGCCAGGCGCTGCAGCAGGGCGCTGAGGTGTTCCACACTCTGAAGGGCATTCTCAAGGGCAAGAAGCTCACCACCGCGGTGGGCGATGAGGGCGGCTTCGCGCCCGATCTGGCGTCGAACGAGGCCGCACTGAAGCTGCTGTTGCAGGCCATCGAAAAGGCGGGCTACCGGCCAGGGCGCGACATCTATCTCGGCCTCGATGTGGCGAGTTCGGAGTTCTTCAAGCGCGGACGCTACGAGCTTGAAGGCGAGGGACGGGCATTCACGGCGGCGCAGTTTGCGCGCTACCTCACCAAGCTCGTCGAGAAGTACCCGATCATCACCATCGAGGATGGTATGGCCGAGGGCGATTGGCAGGGTTGGTCGGCGTTGACGCAGGTACTCGGCAAGCGCTGCCAGCTGGTCGGCGATGACCTGTTCGTCACCAACAGCAAGATCCTCGCTGAAGGTATCCGTGCGGGCGTGGCGAACTCGATTCTCATCAAGGTCAACCAGATCGGCACCCTGACAGAGACGCTCGATGCCATCGAGATGGCCACGGGCGCCGGTTACTCGGCGGTGATCTCGCATCGCTCGGGCGAAACGGAGGACACGACCATCGCCGACATCGCGGTGGCTACGGCGGCAACGCAGATCAAGACCGGTTCGCTGTCGCGCTCCGATCGCATTGCGAAGTACAACCAGCTGCTGCGCATCGAAGAGGAGCTCGGCGGCAAGGTGCGCTACGCGGGGCGCGAGGCTTTCCCCGTAAAGATCTGATGCGTCAGGGGTTTCATTTGAACATTCGCAGGATTAACATTGCCGGCCAATGACCCGATGGTTCGCCGGCATTCTGCTTTCACTGACGGTGCTGCTGCAGTACCGCATCTGGTTGTCCGACGACGGCGTCAGTGAAGCCTATCGGCTGAAGGTGGCCGTGGCGCAGCAGAGCGCCACCAATGCCGAGCTCACCCAACGCAACGCCCAACTCGCTGCCGAAGTGGCCGACCTCAAGGCTGGCATGACGGCGATCGAGGAGCGCGCGCGCAGCGAGCTCGGCATGATCGGTTCGTCCGAGTCGTTCTATCAGGTCGTGCCGAAGGTCGTTGCACCGACGGCGCCTGCGCCCGAGCGCACGCGCACGGCGCAGCGCTGAGTCGGTCTTGGAGAGGCCGCCGTACTGGCTCGTGATGCCGGCGGCCGGCCGTGGCAAACGGCTCGGTGCAGACATTCCCAAACAATATTTGACGCTGGCCGGGCGCAGCATGCTCGAGTGGTCGGTGCAGCCTTTTCTCGCCGATTCGCGTTGTCAGGGACTCGTCGTCGCTCTCGCGGCGGGCGATGCGCATTGGCCCACCGTACGCTCGCACCTTGCGCGCGTGCCCATCGAGGCCGTGGGCGGTGAGGAGCGGGCCGACTCGGTGCGCGCGGCGCTGCAGCAACTGCAGGCGAGCGGCGTTGCCGCGGAGGAGTGGGTGCTGGTGCACGATGCCGCGAGGCCGTGCGTGAGTGCGGCCGAGATCGATGCCTTGCTGAGCGCAGTTGGTAGCGTGGCCGAGCCCTTGACCGGGCGCGCGGGCACCTTGGCTGGTGGTTTGCTCGCGTTGCCCGTGACCGACACGCTCAAGCGCGATCGCAGCGGCGCGGGTCTTCCGACGAGCCGTGAAACGGTGGCGCGTGAAGGTTTGTGGCGCGCGCTGACGCCGCAAATGTTTCGACTCGGGGCTTTGCTCAGTGCGCTCGATGCGGCGCGGGCTGCGGGGCGACGACCGACGGATGAAGCCCAGGCCATGGAGTGGCAGGGTGCCGAGCCGTTACTGGTGGCGGGCGAGGCGACCAACATTAAAGTCACCACGGCGCAGGATCGGGCACTGGCCGAGGGCATACTCACTGCGCGCGGTGCGGCGGCTCACGGCGCGAGTGCAATGAACGGAGTGGACCCATGATCAGAGTCGGTTCGGGAATCGACGTGCATGCTTTCGGCCCGGGCGATCACGTCATGTTGGGTGGCGTGCGGTTGCCGCATACGCAGGGCGTGCGTGCGCACTCTGATGGCGATGTACTGCTGCATGCGCTGTGCGATGCGCTGCTCGGTGCTGCGGGTCTTGGCGACATTGGTCAGCATTTTCCCGACAGCGATCCGCGGTGGCGGGGCGCTGCGAGCGGGCAGTTCGTGACCCACGCCGTCGCCTTGCTGGCGGCGCGCGGCTGGCAGGTCGTCAATGCGGATCTCACGCTGCTGGCCGAAGCGCCGCGGATCGCCGGACAACGCGACACGGTGCGCGCGAGTGTGGCCGGCTTGCTCGGTATCGCAGTCGAGGCCGTGAACCTCAAAGCCACCACGACCGAGAAGCTCGGCTTTGCCGGCCGAGGCGAGGGGTTGGCTGCGATGGCGACCGTGCTCATCGAATCCGTCCCGGTCACCGCATCGTGATCGGTTGGGAGACGTTGGCGCTCGACCCGCCTCGCGCGGTCGAGCCCGCCGCCGGCCGTGCGCGTCTGCGCGAACAGCTCGAAGATTTCCAGGTCGATGAGCGGCTGGGCTTCGAGCCTTCGGGTCAGGGTGAGCACTGGCTGCTGCGGGTGCGCAAGCGCAATGCCAACAGCGGTTGGGTGGCCGCGGAACTTGCGCGTCAGGCCGGAGTACGCCCGTTCGAGGTGGGCTACGCAGGCTTGAAGGATCGTCGGGCCGTGACGACGCAATGGTTTACCGTGCCGGCGCGACGCGGTGGCGTGCAGGAGTGGGCCGGCCGTGGCGGTGAAGGCTACGAAGTCATCGAGGCGCATCGCCATGCCCGCAAGCTGCCTCGCGGGGCGTTGGCGGGTAACCAATTTACGCTGGTACTGCGCGGCTTCACGGGGTCGCGCGAGGCGCTCGAGCGGCGCGTGGCCGAGATCGGCCGCGAAGGCGTGCCTAATTATTTTGGGCCGCAGCGCTTCGGTCGCGAACTTGGCAACCTTGCGGTCTTGCGCGGCGAGCTGGTGCGCGGGGAGCGCGGTTTCGCCTATTCGGCGGCGCGCAGTCTGATTTTCAATGCCGTGCTCGCCGAGCGTCTGGCGCAAGGGCACTGGAATGTGCTGCTGCCCGGCGAGCGAGCCAACCTCGAGGGCAGCAACTCGACGTTTCGCGTCGAGGCCGTCGACGACACGCTGCAGCAGCGGCTCGCGACACTCGACATCCATCCGACCGGGCCGTTGTGGGGCGAGGGCGAGAGCGGTGTGAGCGGCGCGGTAGCTGAGCTCGAAGCGACCGTCGCAGCGCGTTATCCCGCCTTGCTCGAGTTGCTGCGGGCCGATCGGCTAGCCAGTGCACGCCGGCCGCTGCGCATGGTGGTGCGGGAGCTTGCGCTACGCTGGTTGCCCGAAGAGGGCGCCTGCGAGTTGCAATTCAGTCTGCGCGGCGGCAGTTTTGCGACTACCGTAGTGCGCGAACTCGTGCACTGCGAGGATGCCTCAGGAGCCGAAGAACATGCTTGAAACACAAGATCATGGCGCGGTGCGCGAACTGCGCCTCGCGCGTCCGCCGGTCAATGCATTCGGATGTGCGCTGGTGACGGGTTTGTCGCAGGCGATCGAGGTCGCCGAGCAGCAGGCTGCCGCCGATGGATCCATCCGCGCGCTCGTGCTCTCGGGTGCGCCCGGTATCTTTTCGGCGGGCCTTGATGTGCGCGAAGTCACGGGCAGCACCGAGACGGCACTCGCGCTGGTGCAGGCGTTCTCCACGCTGCAGCAGCGACTGGCACGCTGTTCGTTGCCGCTCGTCGCGGCGCTCACCGGGCACTGTCCGGCCGGCGGCACGGTGGTGGCGCTGCTGTGCGACCAGCGGGTGATGGCGGCCGGCGAGTTTCAGATCGGCTTGAACGAAGTGCAGGTGGGCCTCTATCCCGGTGAGACCATCTTCCGCGTCTACGAGCGTGTCCTTGGGCCTGCGCGTGCGGCCGAAATGCTCGGTCGCGGGGCGATGGTAAACCCGGCGAAGGCACTCTCGATCGGGCTGGTCGACGAGGTGGTCGACGTCAATGCGGTGCGTGATGTCGCGCTCGCTAAGGCGCAGGAGTACGCGAGGCTGCCACCCCAGACGGCCGCGCGTACGCGCGCCATGGTGCGCGCCGATCTGGTGCGGATCTACGACGCGCCGCGCGAATCGCTCGATTCCTTGCTCGCGGATGGCTGGGTTACGGCGGAGACACGCGCCGCCATGTTGGCTGCGCTGAGCGGCTCGCGGCGCTAGCTTTCAGGCGCTGCGCTAGCCGCTCAACAAGACGTAAATCGCGCCCGTGCCGCCGTCGACCTGACGCGCCGAACAAAAGGCGACCACAGGCTCGGTGCGTCGCAGGATGACGTTCACCGCCTGCTTGATCACCGGCCCG
>RGWK01000078.1 GCA_010029775.1 Gammaproteobacteria bacterium | reverse complement strand
CTTCGCGCCGTGGATCCGGACACACTCACCCCACGCGAAGCCCTCGATCGGTTGTACGATCTGAAAAAACGTCTCGGGTGACCTTCGCACGCGGCGGACCAAGCCGCTCTGTAATGATTCCGAAGAATGATCCCGAACAGGCGTTCAGCTGACGGAGGGAGGCGGCTGACGCAGGCGAATGTGCAGTTCGCGCAACTGTTTCTCGCTGACCTCGGTCGGCGCATCCGTCAGCGGACAGGCGGCCGTCTGGGTCTTCGGGAATGCGATCACGTCGCGAATGCTCTCGGCGCCCGACATCAGCATGGCAAGTCGGTCGAGGCCGAAGGCGATGCCACCGTGCGGCGGTGCGCCGAACTTCAGCGCATCGAGCAGGAAGCCGAACTTGCGGCGCGCCTCTTCAGGGTCGATGCCGAGCAGATCGAACACAGTCGACTGCAGGTCCTGACGGTGGATACGGACCGAACCGCCGCCAATCTCCGAGCCATTCAAGACCATGTCGTAGGCCTTGGCGAGCGCCTCACCGGGCGACGCGCGCAGCGCCTGCGGATCGAGATCCTTCGGCGAGGTGAACGGATGGTGCATGGCCGACCAGCGCTTTTCGTCGGCGTCGTACTCGAACATCGGGAAATCGACGACCCACAGCGGCGCCCAGGCACCCTGCACGAGCCCCTGGTCTTGTCCGACCTTCAGTCGCAGCGCGCCGAGTGCATCATTGACCACCTTTGCTGAATCGGCACCAAAGAAAATCAGATCGTTATCGCCCGCCCCCGTGCGCTCGAGGATACCGTTGACGGCCTCGTCGGAGAGGAACTTGATGATGGGCGACTGCAAGCCATCGCGACCCTTGGACCGCTCATTGACCTTGATGTAGGCAAGACCGCGCGCGCCGTAGCGTGCGACGAAAGCGGTGTAATCGTCGATCTCCTTGCGCGTGAGCTTGCCGCCCTGCGGCACGCGCAGCGCCGCCACTCGACCCTGCGGGTCCTTGGCCGGAGCCGCAAATACCTTAAAGTCGCAGCCCGCGACCAGATCGGCAACATCGACGAGTTCGAGCGGAATACGCAAATCGGGTTTATCGCTCGCATAGCGCCGCATGGCCTCGGCGTACGTCATGCGGGGGAACGGATCGGGCAGCGATACGCCCGCCACCGCTTTGAAAATGTGACGGATCAGACCTTCCATCAAGGTCATGATCTGTTCCTGACCGAGGAACGAGGTCTCGATATCGAGCTGGGTGAAATCCGGCTGCCGATCGGCACGCAGATCCTCGTCGCGAAAGCAGCGCACGATCTGGTAGTAGCGGTCGAAGCCCGCGACCATCAGCAACTGCTTGAAGATCTGTGGCGACTGCGGCAAGGCAAAGAAACTTCCCGGGTGAGTACGCGAGGGCACGAGGTAGTCGCGGGCACCTTCTGGCGTCGCCTTGGTAAGCATCGGCGTTTCGGCGAGATTGGCATTGGTCGTGCCCTCGGGTCGCGCGCGCACGAGAGCGGTGATGCTCACCACGAACTCGTTGCGCAACTTCTCGGCCTCCGCGAACACCTCGCGGGCATCCGGGTCACACACGATCTGCACGAGACCCTCGCGATCACGAAGATCGACGAAGATCACACCGCCGTGGTCGCGACGCCGATGGACCCACCCTGCCACCGTCACGGTTTGGCCGATCAGGGACTCGTTGACTTGGCCGCAATAATGAGTGCGCATAAGGGGCGGGGATGTTACAAAGTCGGCCGCATGACCGCCACCCCGAATCACGACGAGACCCCCCTGCCGCTCCGGATCAAGGCCACCTGGGCCACCGGCGCCTTCGGCGTGGCTATCCTGATGAACGGCATCTCGGCGCTGGCCCTGTTCTATTTCGTCACAGTGCTGCGCATTCCAGCGGCGGTCGCGGGGTTCCTGGTATTTCTCTCCAAGCTCTACGACGCCATCTCAGACCCTGTGACAGGCTATCTCAGCGACCAAACCGAGGGTACCGAGGGTCGCCGCCGGCCCTGGCTCTTCTGGGGAGCGCTGGTGTCGGCCGTGTCGTTCTTAGGCGTCTTCACGGTGCCGTTCGTCGGTCCTTGGCCGAGCATGACCGAGGGCGAGGGCCTGCTGGCCGCGCTGTACGTGCTTGCTGCCCTGCTGCTCTATACGACGGGCTATTCGCTGTTCAACGTGCCCTACATGGCCATGCCCGCCGAGATGACCACGGGGTATCACGAGCGGTCCTCGATCCACGGCTGGCGCGTGATGTTTGCCTCGGTCGGCGGATTTCTGTCGCAATCGGCAGCCGGCGCCGTCCTCGAACTCATGGGCAAGGATTGGGATGCCCACGCCGCCGTGGGCGCCCTCGGTGGCGCCCTGATCCTCGCGGCGATGTTGACCGCGTGGTGGGGCACCCGGGAAGCCCCGTTCCACCCGCAGACCGACGCGCGCGTGCCGTTGCGCGAGCAGGTGCTCGGCTTCCTGCGCAACCTTCCGTTTCAACAAATCCTCGCCATCAAGCTCGTGCAGTTGATTGGCGTCAGTGCCAGCTCGGGTGGCTTAATGTTCTTCCTCGTCAGCGTCATCGACATGCCGCTGACCCGTCTGCCGCTGATCGGCGGACCGATGGTGCTCGCGGTGTTGCTGGGTACACCGCTGCTCGTGCGCCTCTCGAAGCGGGTCGGCAAGCGCGGCGCTTACGCCTGCTCGTCGGTGCTGACGGGGTTCGTCGGTCTGTCGTGGATGTATGCGATGCCGGGCGAACCCGTCGCACTTCTCGCGCTGCGCGGCTTCGTCAATGGCCTCGCCTTCGCCGGCAATGTCGTGTTCGCGATGTCGATGCTGACCGACGCCATGGAACTCGATTACCACCGCTCCGGGTTGCGTCGTGAGGGCATGTACTCGGCGCTTTACAGCTTCGTGGAGAAACTCGCCGCCGCCCTCGGCCCGCTGATTCTCGGCTTCGCTCTGGCCTATGCCGGCTTTGATCCGAAAACCCCGCCTCGCGAAGTCACCGATGAAGTGCGTCAGGCCGTGCTGCTCTCCATCGCCTACATCCCGGCGGCCATGTCGGTGCTGGCGCTAGTGATCCTCGCCTTCTACCGGCTCGATGAACAGCAACTACGCGCAATGCGCGAGGGCCGCATCAAAGGCTGACGGAGACCGGGGCTTCCTCGAGGCGACGCAGCACGTACAAACCGCCAAGACTGCCGAGATTGATGCGCGTATCGGCGTCGAGATACACCACGTCCGAGTGCAGCCGTGGCGGCTTCAGATCCTCGCTCAAGGGCTCGTTTGCCGCAAAACCCAGTGCCTTGCGTAGCTGCATGTCATCAAAGCCCTTGCCTGGCAATAGCTCGACCCGATAGAACTCGACTGCGAAACGCTGGCGGTTGTCCGCCTCGCCGCGGAACCGACCGTGCACCACGATGACGCCGCGCGTCACGCCATCGGCGGCGGTGAAATCGACGACGTTGTTGTAGGCCTTGCCGTGCTCGGAAATCTCCTGACACATGCGTTCGATGCGCACGGGCACCGGCGGAAAGGCATTGAAGCTCTGCACCTTGAGGTTCGAGTCATGGACCCTCGGCTTGCCGGCGGAGTGCCTCGCGCCAAAATGTGCGAACAAGGTTTCCCAGCGGCCTTCGACGTGCCGCAGTTCATCCATCGGCGCGGGGTAGAGGCTCTCCGCACGGATCGCATCGACGATGCGTCCGAGTTCGGCGAAGGCCTCCTCGCTGAAGCCCTTGCCGGTGTCGTGCTTGGCGATATGGGCGAACAGTGTTTCTTTGGTGGTTGCGGTGTTCATGAGGATCTTAAATACCACGATCGGTCGAGCTCCGTCACCTCGGCCGAAAATCGATCGCACTCCTGCCGCTTGATCGCGAGGAAAATCCGCTTGAACGGCTCGCCGAGTGCTTCCGCCAGAAACGTGGAATCCTCGGCTCGTTCAATCGCTTCATGCCAGGTTTGCGGCAACTCGCGACGGGTGGATATCAAATAGCCGTTACCCTCCACCGCCGGACCCGGATCGGCCGCCGTCTCGATGCCCCGCAGCACACCGGACAACACGACCGCTGCAGCCAGATACGGATTGGCATCGGCGCCGGCGATCCGATGCTCGATGTGGCGCGATACCGGCGGCCCGCTCGGCACGCGCAACGACACGGAACGATTGTTGATGCCCCAGTTGACGGCTACCGGCGCATAACTTTGGCTACGAAACCGTCGATACGAATTGCCGTTCGGTGCAAACACCAGCAGGCTTTCGGCCATCGTCTGCTTCAGACCCCCGAGTGCCTGCCGCAGCAGCGGACTGCCGGCTGGATCCTCGGCAGCGAAGAGATTGCTGGCCTGCGCGGCGGGTCCTGTAGCCGGTGAGACCTGCACGCCGGCCGTGCTCGCAGCCGGTTCCTGCGCGAGGCTCACGTGCAGATGCATGCCACTCCCGGCCAGTTCGACGAAAGGTTTGGCCATAAAGGTGACGAGCAGGCCATGCCGGGCGGCGACACCCCGCAGCAATCGTTTGAGCAGAATGGCGTCATCGACGGCTCGCAAGGCATCGTCGCGATGTCGCAACGTGATCTCGAACTGGCCCGGGGCGTATTCCGACATCAGCGTTTCGGCCGGGATACCCTGCGCACGAGCCGCGGCATACACCTCGTCAAAGAAACCCGAGAGTTCCTCGAGCCGGGCGAGCCCGTAGGCATCAATGCGGCCGCTGCCCCGGGCGAGTGAGCCGGCTGGCTCGCTACTGCGTTCGTCGAGCACGTAAAACTCAAGCTCCACGGCGAGCACGGCACGCAGGCCGGCGCGACGCAGCCGCTCGACCACGCGTGCCAGCACGTGGCGGGGATCGGCCGCAGCGGGTTCGCCCGACTGCTCATACATCGACAACATCACCTGCGCCGTGGGTCGCGCAAGCCAAGGCGCCAACACCAAGGTACCGGGCACCGGACGGCAAATCAGATCGGCATCGCCCGTCTCCCAGACAAGCCCCGTCGCCTCAACGTCGGTACCGGTGATGTCGAGCCCAAGAATCGAGCCCGCCACGGGTCTGCCGTGCGCGTAGAGTCGCGACAGTTCATCGACACTCGCCGTCTTGCCGCGCGGCACCCCCGACGGGTCGGTGATGAATAGCTGCACCGCCTCGATTCCGGGATGGCGCGCGAGAAACTCCTGCCACTCGGCCGTCGTGGTCACAGCGTCACCTCATCAAGAAACGCACCGACTTCACTGACCAGCGCATCAATGACGGCGTCCGTCTGCATCGGCGCGATCAGCATCATGTTGTGGAACGGCGTGACGATCAGGCCGCGATTGAGCAACCACAAATGCAGCGCGTGCTCGAGCACAGGGCGCATCGCGGCCTCCGCCTCGCTGCCGTTGCGCGGCGCAGCGGCGAAACCAAACTCGACGCGGGCACCAACCCGCGACACATGCCACGGCAGCCCTCGCGCGATGAACAAGGCGAGTAACTGTGTGGCCAGACGATGAGCCCCTGCCTGCATCGGCGCGTGGGTCGCGCTCGTGTGCAGGTGCAGCAGCGCCGCCTCAAGAGCCGCCAGCGTCAACGCATTGCCGGCGAGCGTGGTGCCCATGCCTGAATGACCGGCCTCCCGGGTGGCAAGCACTGCGCGCATCCGCGCTTCGACTTCATCCGTGAAACCGTACACCGCACAGGGGATGCCGCCGGCGATAGCCTTGCCGCAGACCCAAAGATCCGGCTGCAACGCATGCTCCCCCGCATACCCTGCAGGGCCTGACGAGAGTGTGTGCGTCTCGTCGATGATGAGCAGCGCGTCGTGACGACGGGTCAGCTCGCGCAACTGCCGAAGATAGCCCTCCTGCGGCAGCACCATGCCGATGTTGGTCATCACGGGCTCGGCCAGCACTGCGGCGATATCGCCCGCGGCCAGTGCCGCTTCGAGCGCGACGAAATCATTGAACTCGACGGCGAGTGCCGCAGTCGACCCGTCGAATGCCGGACCGATGGCACCCTCGCGGGTCACCGTTCGCCCGCCGCGCAGCCGCACCATCGTTTCGTCCACGGTGCCGTGATAGCAGCCCTGAAAGACCAGTACCTTTCGCCGACCGGTGATCGCCCGCGCCCAACGCAGTGCCGCACGGTTGGCATCCGTCGCCGTTTGCGTGAGTTGCCAATAGGGCAAAGAAAAGCGCGCGGCGAGCGCTGCCCCGACCGCCGCGGTGCGCGCCGATGGCAACATGCAGGTAAGGCCACGCCCCGCCTGCTCGGTGACTGCGGCGACCACGGCCGCAGGCGAGTGACCGAACATGGCCCCCGTGTCACCGAGACAGAAGTCGTGATACCGACGCCCATCGACGTCTTCGAGCTCGACGCCGTGCCCCGTGGCAATGAACAACGGAAACGGCGTACCCCAGTCGGCCATCCAGTGCATCGGTACGGCGCCGGGAAAGTGCTTGACCGCATCGCCCGCGAGTGCCGCGCTGCGCGGATGCTCGCGTGCAAACCGCAGCCGCTCACGCTCGATGAGCGCCTGCGGCGCGAGCGTCATCGGCGCGAGGACTTGCGCGCGGCCGGGCGGCGCGCGGTCTTGCTGGCCTTGGCCGGCGACTTCGTTCGCGCAGAGCTCCGCGAGGCGCTCGGTTTGTCCGCAGCCGGTTTGTCCGAGGCGGGCTTGGCGGCGGGCGTCTCGGTAGCGGCGGCTTTGGCCGTTTTACCCGCATCACTCGACTTGCCGGCATCGTCCGCCTTGGCGGCCGGGGCCTCGCCATCGCCTGCGGCGAGGTTGCGCTTCTTGTCCTGATCCGACTTGAAATCCGTCTCGTACCAACCGCTGCCCTTCAGACGAAACACGGGCGCTGACACCAGTTTGGTGAGCGCGCCCTTGCCGCACGCAGGACACTTGCGCAGCGGCTTGTCGGAGATCTTTTGCAGCACTTCCAGCTGATGGCCGCAGCTGCGGCACTGATACTCGTAAAACGGCATGGGGCAATTATACCGGGTTGCTACACCGCCTTGCTGAAGCTCAGTCGGCCCTGTTCGTCGATGCCGACACTGATGCGATCACCCGGAGCGTACCGGCCCTGCAGCAGTTGCTGGGCAAGCGGATTTTCGATCTGCTGCTGGATCGCGCGCTTGAGCGGCCGCGCACCATACACCGGATCAAAGCCCGCCTCGCCAATGAGATCGCGGGCGCGATCATCGAGTTGCAGGTCGAGTCCGCGATCGATCAGTCGCCGACGCAGCTGCCCGAGCTGGATATCGACGATGGCGCGGATCTGCGCCGTGCCGAGCGGGTGGAACACGACGATGTCGTCAATGCGGTTGATAAACTCGGGCCGGAAGTTCTGTTGCACGATCTCCATGACCGCGCTCTTCATCCGCACGTAGTTCTTCTCACCCGCATATTCCTGGATGACCGAGGAACCGAGGTTCGAGGTCATGATCACCACCGCATTGCGGAAATCGACCGTGCGACCCTGACCATCGGTCAGACGACCATCGTCGAGCACCTGCAGCAGCACGTTGAAGACGTCGGGGTGGGCCTTCTCGACCTCATCGAGCAGGATCACCGCATAGGGCCGACGGCGCACGGCTTCGGTGAGATAGCCACCTTCCTCGTACCCCACGTAGCCCGGAGGCGCGCCAATCAGTCGGGCGACCGAGTGCTTTTCCATGAATTCGGACATGTCGATGCGCACCATCGACTCTTCGGTATCGAAGAGGAACTCCGCGAGCGCCTTGCAGAGCTCGGTCTTGCCGACGCCCGTCGGACCAAGAAAGAGGAACGAGCCATTCGGCCGACGCGGATCCGCGAGACCCGCGCGCGAGCGCCGGATGGCATTGGCAACGATGCGCACAGCCTCTTCCTGGCCCACCACGCGTCGACCCAGCGCCTCCTCCATGCGCAGCAACTTTTCTTTTTCGCCTTCCAGCATCTTGGCGACCGGGATCCCCGTCCACTTGGAGACGACCTCGGCGATCTCTTCCTCGGTCACCTTGTTGCGCACGAGCTGGGTCTGCTTCGTTTCGGCGGTCTGCGCTTCGGCCAGCCGCTTTTCGAGTTCTGGAATACGGCCGTATTGCAGCTCGGCCATGCGCGCAAGATCACTGCGGCGGCGGGCGTTCTCGAGTTCCAGCTTGACCTTCTCGAGTTCTTCCTTGATGCCGGACGCCCCCTGCAACGAGGCCTTCTCGCTCTTCCACACTTCCTCGAGATCGGCGTATTCACGTTCGAGCTGGCCCAGGGTCTCCTCGAGCGCGGCCAGACGCTTACGCGTGGCCTCGTCCTTTTCCTTCTGCAACGCCACCTGCTCGATCTTCAGCTGGATGATGCGTCGCTCGAGCTTGTCGAGTGCCTCGGGCTTGGAGTCGATCTCCATGCGGATGCGTGCTGCAGCCTCATCGATGAGATCGATCGCCTTGTCCGGCAGCTGCCGGTCGGCGATGTAGCGATGTGACAGCGTCGCCGCCGCAACGATGGCGGGGTCGGTGATGTCGACGCCGTGATGAACCTCGTAACGCTCCTGCAAACCGCGCAGGATGGCGATGGTGTCTTCCACCGAAGGCTCATCCACCAGCACTTTTTGGAAGCGGCGCTCAAGGGCGGCGTCCTTCTCGATGTACTTGCGGTATTCATCGAGCGTCGTCGCACCGACACAATGCAACTCGCCACGAGCCAGCGCAGGCTTAAGCATATTGCCCGCGTCCATGGCGCCCTCGGCCTTGCCGGCGCCGACCATGGTGTGCAGTTCATCGATGAAGAGGATCACCTGCCCTTCCTGCTTGGCGAGA
>RGWK01000077.1 GCA_010029775.1 Gammaproteobacteria bacterium | reverse complement strand
AACCCTGACACCGTTGCGCTGCTGCGCAAGAGGGGTCACCGCATACGTCAGAGCGAGACGATGGGAAGTACGCAGTCGATCGCGATTGAAAAAGATTATTTTCTCGGCTCAGCCGATCCGCGACGACCCGGTGCTGCGGCGATTGCGCCGTAAACGCCCGTATGATTCTTGGTTATAGATAGACAAAGAAATCAACAGCTGAAAATTTTACAGATCGATTTTTCATATGTTCGTCCGGAATCCATCTCTGGATCTGCATGGTTAAAAATCGACCACCAGACCGGAACCCTTTGATGCGTCAAAGTGTTTCTGAGTGGGGCGATACGTAATGACCAGAATGCTTTTTGACTCGACTGGCAAATGGACGGTGACCCGGCCGAAAACAGAGTCGGATATCGCATCTGCGTTGATTTCCGAACTCTTTTGATGAAGGTGAGAGTCGCCCCCAACCACCGTCGTCATTGCCAGCTCACGGATCTCGGCGCGTAGTTGCTCGATCGGCTTCCAGCGCCAATTACTTAAGTTGATAGTTTTTGAGTTTTCATCTGTCAGGAATACCTGGGAACTGAATTTAGCCCGGGTTTTTTCTACGATGTTGACGAAGTCCTTGTCGTTCATTGCAGCCATCGACATCATGACCGCAACGGGTGAGGCATCAGGGGCTGCGATCCTGCCGAGCAAAGCCACTTCATCGACACGGAATGTCAGCGTTATATGCCTCGGCTCACGCAGCACCAATGTGAGCCGGTCGGTGTCTATCTCGTGAGCGAAGCCGCCCGGCATCGACATTACGACTGCCAGACAGACTGCCGCGGTCTTAGCGACAATACGTGATCGGTGGCTGGGTCGCATTACCGGTGGAGTCTGTGAAAGTGAAGTTCCAGCATGCAGACTTGTTGGCATTGTTGCCGCTTGCGAGTGCATTGGTCAGCGCGGTACCCGTCAGCTGCTTGTATCGAATTCGATAGGTCCCCGGTGGATTCACGTAACTATCGGTGCCGGTTTCGTTGGTCGTGAAAGTTACCGCTGACGAAAATTGCAGCACCTGATAACCGTCATTGGCATCGGTTGTCAGCGACATGTTGGATACCTTGAACGGCTGCACCGGCGGTTGCCGAAGCGGCGAAAACTTGCTGCTCTGGTTTGCGAGGTCGGGGCTGGGAGTCCCACGAAAGCAAGCAAGCACGTATGGAGAGGCGTCGGTGACGTGGTAGCTGTATCCTTGCGGCCCGTTGGACACCGAGCTGGTATTTCCGCCGCAAGTGCCGTCTCGGCTCGCAACTTGGCCACTCGCGTCGTTGTAGCCAAAAATCGCAAATCCATCGAGCGCCCAGCCCACCGGGTGAGTATCCCAGTAGTTGGCGGCACGACCTTGCATCAAACATACCGGTGCGGCGTGGTAGTGATAGTCGTCAGCACGTCCCGCGTGTCCGTTGCAGGCATCAAGTTCGCCTAACACCTTGGTGTCACCGTTCTGGCACCCACCTTGCTTGCAGGGATTGAAAATCAAAACCCCATTGACTGCGACGCCGATAGGGCCATCTACCGCCGAGGTTGTACTGGCCGCGATCGAAGGGCTTAGCGGAATTTTCCACCCGTTCGCACCTAGAAAATTCTGTGCGAGTGGCACTTGAAGGTTAGACGCCGTAATGCCGTTCATCATGGCGTGGGTCGGCAAGCTGTTCGAACTGATGTACGCGTAAGTCGCATCGCAGGCGACACTTGCACTGCCTGTTGTTGAGCCGGACAGCGAACTGCGCACGTAGCCGCAGGCAGCAGAGCCCCCCGAGGCGTTGGTGGGACGCGTATACGTCAGATTGACTACCGCATTGCCCAAGGCGACTGCGGAAATCGCTGAAGTCAACGTAGCGCCACTCACTGGCCCCGAGCTGGGGAGGGTCGGTGGGCCCGATAGAGCGTATAGCGTGAAGGTATAGGTTTTGGCGCCGGGCCCTTGAGAGCAGGGGGGCTGGTAGCCAACGTACGGCCCGTCGGAGCCGACACCGGCAGTGCCGATTCCGAAAGTATCTTTAGCCAAGGCGCGTACGGAAGCGGGGATGTCATACAGAACCCAGTTCCATTTGGTCGTACCGTCTCCGGGCAACGTGGTCATCAACAACGCAAACTGCTGCGTCCCGGCTGGCGGATTGGTCCAACTCAACGCGGGCGAGGACCCGGTGCCATCGCAGGTGTAATCGGCCGGCAAGGCGCCCCCTTCCGCGGCAACCGAAGATGACAGACTAAAAGTTCCGCCGGAGGTTGCGGACGGTGTAACGCTCACAGCGACCGAGGCGCTTCCCGTCCCGACCGCATTGGTCGCCGTCACGGAGCAGGAGTACGTCGTACCGTTGCTCAGCCCTGTGACGGTGATCGGACTTGCGGCCGCCGATGCGGACCGGGCCGCTCCACCGCCTGTGCATGAGACGGTGTATCCCGTAATCGTCGCCCCGCCATTCGAGCTCGGGGCTGAAAATGTCACCGTGACGGAACCACTGCCGCCCGAGCCCGACACGCCTGTGGGCGCCCCAGGGACGGTGGTGGTCGGCGTCGGGGTAACGGGCGTCGTTTGCCCCCCGCCAGAACCGCCGCCACCGCAAGCGCTCAAGGCGCAGCCCACCACTAACAACGGGATAACGGACCAATGTGAGCTGTACCTCATGGCGTCAGAGCTTAGCCGGCCTGCGAAGCAATCGACGCGTCTTATAAACTCCTTAACAAAACTTCGTGAATCTTTGGATGAGTTTATGAGGTCATCGACCTAGACTGCCGTGTGGATTTCGGGCGGGTCGCAACGCATTTAATGAGCACGGTGTCGAGGTTTTCTTCTTCGACTATTCTGCTGGTCCTACTGCCGATATTCGGCGGATGCGGCGGCGGCGGAGGCTCGAGCCAAGCTGGTACGACACCATCTACCCCCGCAGGCGCCACCGTACCGACGGCGCCGACCATCTCGGCCGTGCAAGCGGCTGACAGCGCAGCCAATTTCACGGTGGCGACAACCGCAACGGGCGTCACCGTTTATGCCGTGACCTGCAGTGCCGGCAACGTGACCCGATCGGGTTCTGCCAATACCTCATCCGTGCGGGTCACCGGGCTCACAAACGGTACGGCCTACGCCTGCACAAGCACGGTCACCAACTCCGCCGGCACCAGCACAGCATCCGCTGCGGTCAGCGTCACTCCGGTGGGGGCGACCAGCAATGCGTTTCGGGGCGATGTGATTCTGGGCTCGCCCACCGATAACTCAATCAAGATCAACGTCTTCGCAACGAATCAGTCGGGTAGCGTCTCTCTCGCCTACGGAACCGTGTCCGGGCAATTGGACAAACAAACTCCGAGTGCTGTGCTGCAAGCCGGGAAGCCTCAGGAATTCACCTTAGCGAATCTGTCGGCAAATACGCGCTACTTCTATCGTCTGCAGTTCACCGCAACCGATGGCAGTGCGTCGGGATCAATGGACGAAGCGACGTTTCATACGGCGCGCCCAGCCGGCAGCACCTTTGTCTTCGCAATTCAGGGAGACTCGCACCCTGAGCGCGAGCGCACAACGTTCAACGCCGACCTCTATCGTCGGACTCTCAATGCAGCGGCAGCGGATCAGCCCGACTTTTATATTCTGATGGGCGACGACTTTAGTATCGATCAGTACGACCCTACCAATATCACCCAGTCTTTGGTCGAATCACGATACACCCTCCAGCGACCCTATCTCGGAATTATCGGAAAACGCGCGCCGTTATTTCTATTGAACGGAAATCACGAGCAAGCGGCCCGTTATCTGCTCGACGGCACACCGAACAACCCGGCAGTCTGGGCTCAAAACTCTCGAAACGCGCTTTTTTCACAACCCGCGCCAGATAACTTTTACTCCGGAAATGCTGAGCAGGTTACGCACATTGGCCTGTTACGTAATTACTTTTCTTGGACCTGGGGCGATGCTCTTTTTGTTGTTATCGATCCGTACTGGGCCTCCCCTGTCGCTGTCGACAATATCTTTGGTAGCACGACGAAGCGCGCCAACCTCTGGGATGTCACGCACGGTGATGCTCAATACCTTTGGTTAAAAAACACGCTCGAGAAGAGTACTGCAAAGTACAAGTTCGTATTTGCGCATCACGTGATGGGCACCGGCAGAGGCGGCATAGAGCTCGCGGGCCTTTACGAATGGGGCGGAAAGAACCCCAACGGCACTACCGAATTTTCAGTGCGACGACCAACTTGGACGGCACCGATTCACCAATTAATGGCCGCGAACAAGGTAAAGATCTTTTTTCAGGGACACGATCATATTTGGGTCCGTCAGCAACTCGATGGCGTGACTTATCAAACCCTGCCCCAGCCTGCCGACCCCAACTACGCCTTCGATAACGAGGATGCTTACCAGAGCGGTGACAAACTTCCGAACTCTGGTTATGCGCGCGTCACCGTCTCGCCAAACGGAGTCAAGGTCGAGTACGTCCGAATGTATCTCCCGGCTGATGAGGGTCCCGGAAAGACCTCCGGAACCGTGGCATACAGCTACACGGTGCAATGAGCGGAACTAAGCGGACGAGGATGTCGCAATGATTAACCCCTTGGCCCGGTATTGTGTCCTCGTCGTCAGTCTTGGCATCGCCTCGTGCGGCGGCGGTGGCGGGGGTAACACAGCCGGGGTTGTAACGCCGAGCCCACCGTCAGCGACCGCGCCCGGCGCGCCGACCGGCGTTACGGTAGCGGCCGGTGATGGCATCGCAACCGTTAGTTTCAGTGCGCCTACTGCAGATGGGGGCGCCGCAATCTCGGGGTACACCGCTTCCTGCTCGGCGGGGGCAGTCAGCCGCACGTCGACCGGTGTCGCCAGTCCACTCACGGTCAGTGGCCTCACTAACGGCACCCAATATTCATGCTCCGTCACTGCGTCGAATAGCATCGGCGCCGGGGCTTCATCCACTGCCGTCACGGTTACACCGACTGCGTCGGCGGCGGCCGTGGATTTCCCCGGAAGTATCGTTCTGGGTGCTCCCACCGCCGACTCCATCCGGCTCAAGCTCTACTCGGCGGATAATTCGGGAACTGTGACTGTGTCTTACCGCGCGGAAGGCGACGGCAGCGATAAGCAGACAACACCCGTGACGCTGAATCGCGCCTCGATTCTGAATATCGAACTCAGTGGTTTGAAGCCGGAGAGCACCTATCGTTATCGGGTTTCACTGAAGCCGAATTCGGGTAGCGACATCACGAGTCGGGAATATCGCTTTCAAACAGCTCGCGCTCAGGGACGCACATTTACCTTCACCGTCCAGGCTGACTCGCACCTCGACGAAAACACCGACCTGGACGTCTACAAGCGAACGCTCGGTAACATTCTTGCGGATCAGGGAGACTTTCATATCGACTTGGGCGACACGTTCATGACGGAAAAGCATACGGAGCCGTTCAGCGCCGTAGTCGCCCAGCCGTCGAGCAAGGCTGCGCTTGATACAAGGTATGTTTACGAGCGCGGCAATTTCGGACTTGTCACGCACTCGACTCCGTTGTTTTTGGTCAATGGAAATCATGACGCCGAGCTCGGCTGGCTCACGGATGGCAGTAGCCAAAATATTGCAGTGTGGGCCGCCAAAGCGCGACTCGAGTATTTTCCGATTCCGCAGCCGGGTAATTTCTACACGGGAGATGCGTTCATTGACCCAAACGCAGGCAATCGTGTGGCGTGGTATTCGTGGATTTGGGGCGATGCACAATTCATCGTGCTAGATCCGTTCTGGAACACCAAACAGCGTGCCAATGCGGATCCATGGAACTTTACTCTCGGCGAGCAGCAGTATCAGTGGCTCGTGCAGACGCTCAGCGCGAGCACCGCAAAGTTCAAGGTTGTTTTCATCCACAATCTTGTGGGCGGTTTGGATGGTGCGATGCGGGGCGGTATCGAGGCGGCTCCGTACTACGAGTGGGGCGGCCGCAACCTGGATGGGACAAACGGCTTCGCCACCCGCCGTCCCGGCTGGGCCCTGCCGATTCACGATGTGCTGGTGAAATACAAGGTCGCTGCCGTGTTTCATGGCCACGACCATTTGTACGCTAAGCAGGACCTTGATGGCATCGTTTACCAGACGGTTCCGCAACCCAGCGCGCGCAACTCAAACAACGGCGCGACACTGGCGAAGGAATATCACTACGATAGCGGCACCATTTTTAGCAGTTCCGGACACCTGCGGATCACGGTCACACCCACCACAATGACGAGTCGCTACATACGTTCGTGGCTTCCGAAAGACGAAACGACAACGCGGAAAAACGGCCAAGTCGAACATGAGTGGGTGGTGACCCGGCCCTAAAACGCCTACGCGGCGCGGTGGTCGGCCTGCTGACGATGATGGCCGGGTGTTTATTATTCATTCCTGCATCGACCAGCGCTCGATACGAGCTTTTTTTATTCGCGCTGTTCGTGCTAGCCAGTGGCGTAGTCATTGTTCAGGTCGTTTCAAACCCGCTGATATCCATGCTGGGGCCTGAGCGCACCTCGCATAGCCGGCTCACCTTTGCGCAAGCGTTCAACTCACTCGGTACGACCGTCTTTCCGTATTTCGGATCGATTCTGATCCTGGGCGGCTTGGCCACCGTGAGCGCGAGCCAGCTGAGTGGCGAAGAACTACGTGCCTACCGCGTCGCTGAGACACAGGCGATTGTGGTCGGCTATTCAGGCCTCGCGATCGCACTGGCCGTGGTGGCAGGGGTGGTTTGGCGATTCCGTAATGCCATAGCCGTGGAAAAGCACGAAGACGGCTCGTTTTTTGCGGGTTTGGATTTACTCAAGCGAACCCGCTTTGGTTTCGGCGCATCATGCATTTTTCTGTACGTCGGCGCTGAAGTGGCCATCGGCTCGTTGATCGTCAATTACCTCACCCAACCGCACGTTCTTGGTGGCGACGAACTATCCGCAGGCAAGTTGGTGGGCGTGTATTGGGGCGCGGCGATGATCGGGCGATTTATTGGGTCGATTTTGTTGCGTATCGTGAGCCCCGGGAAACTGCTCTCGTTAGTGGCCTTGGGTGCGGTGATTTTGCTGGGGTGTTCATCGCTCGCTTCCGGAAAAGTCGCTGCGTACTCGCTTTTGGCAATCGGCCTCATGAATTCCATCATGTTTCCAACGATATTTACCTTGGCATCAGAGGGGCTGGGGTCCCGCGCCGCAGATGGCTCCGGAATCATCAACGTGGCGATTTTCGGCGGAGCGGTGATCCCGCTGCTCACAGGGGCACTTGCGGACACCAGTGGCAGCTTGTCGGTGGCGTTGGTGCTGCCGGCAGTCTGTTATGTCGTCATTGCTGGTTTTGGGTGGTACTGCCGTCGCCCCTACAGCCCGAAGTTACCTTAGACGCAAGCGCCTCACGGTCGGGCTGGCAATTGACTCGTACGCCTCGGACCAATCGAGGCCAAGTGCGCAGAGCCCATGCGCCACGAGTTCTGCAATCCGCTGGTCCGGATCTTTGACGCGTTGTTCGAGCAAGTCGCGAATCCCTGCCGCGACGATCCCGAGTACCAACACTAGAGCGGATTCGATGGACGCCATCCTGAATCGGCCGCTCGACATCCCGGCCTGAAGGGTCGAGCGGACTCGCGCGTTCATCGGGGATGCCGCATCGGTCGGATTGCTCAGCAGATTCACCAAAATCAATGCACGGCTCGGACGCTCTATGGCCAACAGCATGAAGGAACCCATGGATATCGCCACGTGAACGGCTGCGTCATCACTGGAAGAGGCTCTTAGCGTTCCGATCTGCTCGCGCATGCCGGCGCGGATTTCCAATGCGAGGTGGTGGGCCAGATCAGCCTTGTCGGTGAAGTGGTTGTAGAAAGACCCCTTCGCGACTCCGGCTCTCGCGGTGATCTCATCGACCGACACATCCGCAAATCCCTGCAGACCGAATAATTCTTCCGCCGCAGCCATGAGTGCGTCGCGGGTCGCTGTTCGACGAATGCCGCGATAGCGAGGTTTTTTTGGCATGTCGCGCGGTACAGTCCCACTAAATGACTGGATAGTCAATTATGGAGGGACTATTTTTTCTAGCGTTTTTTGATCGGGAGATCCCATGCCACGCGTGCCATTGTCCTCTGCCCTGCTGCTAGCCCCACTGGCCTATGCAATCCATCACGCAGAGGAACATCTGCTGTTCAATTTCAGAGCCTGGCGGCTCAAATATTTCCCCGATAACAATGCGCTCAGCACCGAAGCCATTCTGGTGATCCTGACCGTGGTGGGCATCGTCTACATTCTGCTCCATGCCACAGTGCGAACCCGAGTCAGCGCGTGGGTTGCGCTGCTGTTCCTGATGGCCACGCAAGTACACAACGCGATCTTCCATATCGGCGGTACTCTGGTGTTCTCGGATTTCAGTCCGGGCTTAATCACTGCGATCGCCCTGTATCTTCCGGTGAACGGGCTCATCGCGCGCTCCGCGCTGGCTGAAGACCTTGTGACCCCTCGGCAGTTGGGGCTGCTCTTCATCGGCGGCGGCGCACTGTTCTGGGCGTTCGAATATCTTGGTCCGGTGGTCCTGCTGGTAACGGTTCCCGCAACCTGGGCCTGGGCGTTGGCATCTGGGCGTCGTCGCGCTCAAGAGAACAACGAGGTCACTCATGCGTGAACCAGCCGGGTCCACGATCCCAAAATGGCGTCTGCGCATGACCTGGGCTTTGCAACTTGCCTTGGCGGCGGTCTTTGCATTCACGGCAACTCGCAAGTTCATGGGGCACCCGATTCCGGTGGCCACGGTTGAAGCCTTAGGCGCAGGGCAGTGGCTACGCATCGCCATTGGCGTTGCAGAACTCGCTGGTGCGATCGGATTACTGGTGCCACGTCTGGCGGGCCTGGCCGCATCCTGCCTCGCGCTGCTGATGCTC
>RGWK01000076.1 GCA_010029775.1 Gammaproteobacteria bacterium | reverse complement strand
TGCGTGGCGCCGGCGCGCGCGGCCGCCGCAAGTGCCGTGGACACGACGGTTTTGAGTTCCGGGATACGGGAGGCGTCAACGGCTTGCGACATGAGGCAGAATTGTAGCCATGTCACGCATCCGCAGATACACGCCCGAGCCCGAGGTCGCGGCCGAACCCGACGAGTTCGACAAGCCGAGCAAAAGCGCACGCAAGCGAGCCGCTCATGCCGCGCAGGCACTCGGCGAACAGTTGATCGCGCTCAAAGAGACCGACCTCGTGCGTCTGCCGCTGCCCGAAACGGTGCTCGAAGCGGTGCGGGCGGCGCGGCGCATCAAGGCCCGCGGCGGATTGGCGCGGCAAAAGCAGTACATCGGCAAACTGATGCGCGACGTCGATACGCTCGCCATCGAGGCCGCGCTCGCGCAATTGCGCTAGAATGCCGTGATGCAGCCTCTCGTCGGCATCGTCATGGGCTCACGCTCCGATTGGGAGACGATGCGGCCTGCCGTAGAAACACTCGACTCTCTCGGGGTCGCACACGAAGTGCGCGTGGTCTCTGCACACCGAACGCCCGACCTGCTGTTCGAATATGCGGGCTCCGCAGCGGCACGCGGCCTGAAGGTACTGATCGCGGGCGCCGGCGGCGCCGCTCATTTGCCCGGGATGCTCGCGGCCAAGACCCACTTGCCGGTACTCGGCGTGCCAGTGATGTCCAAGACACTGAACGGCGTCGATTCTTTGCTCTCCATCGTGCAGATGCCGGCTGGCGTCCCCGTGGCGACTTTCGCCATCGGTGCCGCGGGGGCGACCAACGCCGCGCTCACTGCCACAGCCATCCTCGCGCTGCACGATCGAACGCTCGAAGCCGCACTGCAGGCCTTTCGCGCCCGGCAAACCGCCGCGGTGCTTGAGCACCCCGACCCGCGCACGCCCTGACCGTGACCGTAGGCATCATCGGCGGCGGGCAACTCGGGCGCATGATGGCGCTCGCCGGCTACCCGCTCGGCCTCGAGTTCCTGTTTCTCGACCGCAGCAACGACACGCCGGCTGCAGCTGTCGCCCCCACCCTCGTCGGCGAATTCACCGACCGCCGCTTGCTGCGCGAACTTGCGCGGCGCAGCGAAGTGCTGACCTTCGATTGGGAGAACATCTCGCTCGAGAGCGTGCAGGCACTCGGTCGACGCACGCACGTCGCCCCACCGCTCGCTGCGCTCGCGATGTCGCAGGATCGCATCAGCGAGAAGAAACTCTTCGAAAAACTCGGCATCCCGACCACCCGCTATGCCGCGGTCGACTCGGCGGCCGCACTGGGCCGCGCCCTGCGGCGCGTCGGCCTGCCGGGCGTACTCAAAACTCGTCGACTCGGCTATGACGGCAAAGGCCAGGCGATCGTGCGCAGCGCCGAGGACGCGGCGGCTGCCTGGAGCGCACTCGGCGGCGTGCCGCTGATCTACGAAGAATTCGTCGCCTTCGACTACGAGGTGTCGATCATCGGCGCGCGCAGTCGGCACGGCGAGGTCGCGATCTACCCGCTCAATCGCAACCTGCACCGCGACGGCATCCTGCGCCTCACCCTCGCGCCCTGGTCCGCGCCAGCGCTGCAACGTGCGGCATCGCGTCACCTGCGGCGCGTGCTCGAGCATTTCCGCTACGAGGGTGTGCTCAATATCGAATTCTTCGTGCACCGTGGTCGCCTGCTCGCCAACGAGACCGCGCCGCGCGTGCACAACTCGGGACACTGGACGATCGAGGGCGCAGCAACCAGCCAGTTCGAGAACCACCTGCGCGCCATTCTCGGCTTGCCGCTCGGCGCCACGCGCGCGCGCGGCCATGCGGCAATGATCAACCTGATCGGCGAGATGCCCTCCCGCGAGCGCTGGCTCGGCGAGCGCGAACTGCATTGGCACGACTACGGCAAGAGCGCACGGCCCGGTCGCAAGCTCGGGCACATCACTGTGCTCGGTAACACCGCCCGTGAGCGCGATGCGGCCGCCAAGCGTCTGCTCGCCGCGATCGACCCTCGTAGCCTGCGCGAGTGGCGCTCGCGGACGCGCTAGCCCGTCCCGCCGACCGTTAGCCCTTCGACGCGCAGCGTGGGCTGACCCACGCCGACCGGCACACTCTGCCCTTCCTTGCCGCAGGTGCCGATGCCATCGTCGAGCTTCAAGTCGTTGCCCACCATGCTCACCTTCGTCAGCACGTCGGGTCCGTTGCCAATGAGCGTGGCACCCTTGATCGGCGCGCCGATGCGACCGTTCTCAATGAGATACGCCTCGGCGGCCGAGAACACGAACTTGCCCGAAGTGATGTCGACCTGACCGCCACCGAAATTGACGGCATAAACACCCTTGCTCACCGAGGCGATGATTTCCTGCGGATCATGCGGGCCGGGACGCATGTAGGTGTTGGTCATGCGGGGCAAGGTCATGTGGGCGAAGGACTCCCGCCGACCGTTGCCCGTGGAGCGCGTACCCATCAGTCGCGCGTTCATCTTGTCCTGCAGATAACCCTTGAGCACGCCGTTCTCGATCAGCGTGGTGCACTGCGTAGGCGTCCCTTCATCGTCGATGTTGAGCGAACCGCGGCGCGCCGACAGCGTGCCATCGTCAACCACGGTGCATTGCTCGGCCGCCACACGCTCGCCGATGCGGTTGCTAAAGGCGGAGGTGCCCTTGCGGTTGAAGTCGCCCTCCAGACCATGTCCGATGGCCTCATGCAGCAAGATGCCGGGCCAGCCGGCCCCGAGCACCACCGTCATCGCACCCGCGGGTGCCGGTTGCGCGCTGAGGTTAACAAGCGCCTGACGCGCAGCCTCTCGACCGAGCGCGAGCGGTCGATCACCCTCAACGAGTTGCGACAGCGAGTATCGACCGCCCATCCCGGCGAAACCCGTCTCGCGCCGCCCATCCTGCTCGGCAATCACCGATACGTTGAAACGCACCAAGGGCCTCACGTCTGCCGCATAGCCCCCGTCGCTGTCTGCGAGCAGCACGACCTCGAACGAGGAGGACACCGAGGCCATCACCTGCACGATGCGCGGGTCGATGCGCCGCGTCTCGCGATCGACGCGCTCAAGCCAGCGCACCTTGTCGTCATCGGACAGGGTCCCTTGCGGATCCTGCGCGGCGTAAAGCGCATGACCTGCGGCACGGCGCAATACCGGTTGTCGGCCACTTTGCCCTGCGCGTGCGATCGCACGCGCTGCCCGCGCGGCTTCGCTGAGTGCTGCGGGCAGCAGCTCGTCGGAGTACGCGAAGCCCGTCTTCTCACCCGACAAAGCGCGCACGCCCACACCCTGCTCGATGTTGGCGCTGCCTTCTTTGACGATGCCGTCCTCGAGCGACCACGACTCATCGCGGGCAAACTGGAAGTACAAATCCGCCGCGTCGATCCCCGGGCCGCTGGCCGCCGCGAGGGCCTGCACGATCGCGGCCTCATCGAGACCCGCAGGTTCGAGGATCAGTTGTTGCGCGAGGGCAAAGGGGTCGGCCGTTGAGGCCGCGGTATCGATGGACACGGGGTTCATGGCCCCATGGTAACCGGCGGCGCCCGCCTCCCTCAAAGCCGTCGATGCGTCAGCGCCGGAAATTCCTCGCGGCTCTTACGCTGCGCCTGCAGATCGAGGGTGGCCGTGACCACGCCCTCGCCCTCCGGCAGCCGTGCCAGCACCGCACCCCAGTGATCGACGATCAGACTATCGCCGTAGGTCTTGCGCCCGCTCGGATGGGTGCCCGTCTGCCCGGGCGCGATCACCCAGGCGAGGTTCTCGATGGCTCGGGCTCGCAGCAGCACCTCCCAATGGGCGCGGCCGGTCGGCACGGTGAACGCTGCGGGCATCACGAGCCCAACGGCCCCGTCCGCAGACATCGCACGATAGAGCTCCGGGAAGCGCATGTCGTAGCACACCGACAAACCGATGCGCCCCGCAGGCGTATCGACCAGCACGGGAGCCGCGCCCGGCGCAATGTTCGTCGATTCGCGATGCGACTCGGCCTTGCCCGGCAGATCAACGTCGAACAGGTGCATCTTGTCGTAGCGCGCGACCTGCGCACCGCTCGAGTTGAACACGAGGCTCGCGGCAGCGACCCGGCGATCGCCCGGAATCCGCAAGGGGATCGTCCCGCCGATGATCCACATTTGCAGCCGCGCGGCGAGATCCGCGAGGCGCTGCTGGATCGGACCCTCGCCCTCACTTTCGGCCGCGGCCAGCTTGTCGGTATCGCGCCGCCCCATGAGGGCGAAATTCTCCGGCAGCACGGCGAGCACTGCGCCGCGCGCCGCCGCCTGCTGCAGCAGGCGCTCGGCCACATCGAGATTGGTCGCGACCTCATCCACCGAGCACATCTGCACAGCCGCAACGACTACTGAAGTCATGCCTTCACCTCTAGACCAACACCACGTCGTAACGATCGATGTCGTAGAGGCTCTCGGCCTGCAGCCTGATCGGCCGCCCAACCGCTGCCTCGAGCTCCCCGAGTACCGCCGACTCCTCGCCGAGCAGCCGCTCGACCACATCCTGATGCGCGAGCACCAGCAACTCGCGACTGCTGAATTGCCGTGCCTGACGCAGGATCTCGCGGAAGATGTCCTGGCACACGGTCTCGGCCGAGCGGATCGAGCCGTGCCCCTCGCAGGTCGGGCAGGCCACGCATAACAGGTGCTCGAGACTCTCGCGGGTACGCTTGCGGGTCATCTCGACGAGACCCAGCGGGGAGATCGGCGCCACTTGCGTCTGCGCGTGATCGGGCTGCAAAGCTCGCTCGAATGCTTCGAGCACCTGCTGCCGGTGCGCTTCGTCGCGCATGTCGATGAAGTCGATGATGATGATGCCGCCGAGATTGCGCAGGCGCAGTTGCCGTGCAATCGCCACCGCCGCCTCGAGATTGGTGCGAAAGATCGTGTCCTCGAGATTGCGATGACCGACGAAACCGCCGGTGTTCACGTCGATGGTGGTCATCGACTCGGTCTGGTCGATGACGAGATAGCCACCCGACTTCAGCGTGACCTTGCGCTCGAGCGCACGATTGATCTCCTCCTCGATGCCATGCAGATCGAAGATCGGCCGCGGCCCCGCATGCAGTTCGAGCCGCGGAGCGCCCTCGGGAATGAAATCATTGACGAACTGCTGCAGGCGGGTGAGTTCGGCGGCATCATCGACGAGCACGCGCTCGACGCCGCGCGCGAGTTCATCGCGCAGCACCCGCATGCCGAGCGGCAGATCCTCGTGCACGAGTTCGCCGGGTGCGGCAGTGAGCGAGCGCTCGCGCACGTGACCCCACAAACGCTCGAGATAGGCGAGATCGGCAGCGAGTCGGGCCGCATCCACCCCCTCGGCCGCCGTACGCACGATGTACCCCCCCGGGTGACCCTCGCGCACCAGACTCTGCATCAGCTCACGCAGCCGCGCACGCTCGGGCTCGGACTCGATGCGCGCCGAGATGCCGATGCCACGACCGCGAGGCATGAACACGAGATAGCGCGAGGGCAAAGACATGAACGTCGTGAGGCGTGCGCCTTTGGCGCCCATCGGATCCTTCACCACCTGCACGACGATATCGTCGCCGCCGCTGATGAGACGCCGGATGTCGATCTCATGCTCGCGCAGTGCCGTCGATGGCACACCAGAGGGGCCACCCGAGGCACCCGCCGCTGCCACGCTCTGCGCATCGAAGTGCGCATCGGCGCCGACGATGTCCGTGGCGTGCAGGAAGGCCGTGCGCGCAAGGCCCACCTCCACGAACGCGGCCTGCATGCCGGGCAGCACCCGTGTCACACGGCCCTTGTAGATATTGCCGACGATGCCACGCCGGCTTTCGCGCTCGATGAACAACTCCTGCAGCACCCCACCCTCGAGCAGCGCAGCGCGCACCTCGCGCGGGGCGACGTTGATGAAGATTTCGGCGCTCATGCCCCAGCCTGCCACAGCGGCACGCCGGCGGCGACCAGCATCGCGGCCGTCTCGGCGAGCGGCAGTCCAACCACGCCGGAGAAGCTGCCCTCAATGCGCTCGACGAACACGGCCCCCAAGCCCTGGATGGCATATCCACCCGCCTTGTCCCGAGGCTCGCCGCTCTGCCAGTAGTGATCGATCTCGGTCTGTCGCAGGGCGCGAAATCGAACGCGCGTGCACGAGAGGCGCGAGTCCACGCCGGTTGTACCGACCAGTGCCACGGCCGACCAGACTTCGTGTTCACGCGCCGACAAGCGTCCAAGCATCTCGTGCAGTTCGGCACGATCCGCCGGTTTGCCGAGAATCAGCCCATCGATGCTGACGGTGGTGTCGGCTCCGAGTACCGGTAATGCGGGTGCTATGGTTTGACGCGCCGCGAAGACCGCCTGCGCCTTCTCCCGCGCGAGACGCGCGACATAGTCGGCCGGCGTTTCGTTTGGCGCGCAGCGCTCGTCGAGATCGGCCGGCTGCACAAGATGCGGCACGCCGATCTGTCGCAGTAATTCCCGGCGCCGCGGCGATGCTGAGGCGAGACAGAGCACGGGGGCGGCAGATTTGCTGTTCATAAGCGGGTCGCTGTTCATGCGCGGTTCGCTGTTCATTCGCGATGATACGGGTGCCCCAGCAGCACGGTCTGCGCACGGTAGAGCTGTTCGACCAGCATGACCCTCGCGAGGCCATGCGGCAGGGTGAGGGGTGAGAGCGACCAACTCTCGAGCGCGCGGGCGCGAACCGCCGGGGCGTGACCATCGGGCCCGCCGATCAGCAAGGCGAGGTCGGGTGCCTCACGCGAGAGGCGTTCGAGTCGGGCCGCCAGATCGCGCGTGCCAAAACTCTTGCCCGTTTCGTCGAGCAGAATCAGTCGCTCGCGATCCTTGACGGCAGCGAGCACCTTCTCGCCTTCCTTGTCGCGCGCCGCATCGGCGCTGCGCGTCGCACTGCGGGTCGCAGCCTCGATGACGCACAACTCGCAGCGCCAGGGCGCGCGGATGCGCTTGAGATACTCCTCGACCGCGGCATCGACCCAGGCCGGCTGGCGCGCGCCTACGGCGATGATGCGCAGCCGCACGACCCGATCACTCCTTAGGCCGGTGCCGTCAGCTCAGGGTCGCGGCAGGGCGGCGACGCTTGGCGGCGCGAGGGGCGGCACGCGGGGCCGCGACCGGCTCCTTGCGCGGGGCGTCCCACAGTTGTTCGAGCTGATACAACTCGCGCGTGCGCGGCAACATGATGTGCACCATCACATCGGGCAGATCGACGAGCACCCACTCGCCCTGCTGTTCGCCCTCCACACCGAGCGGCCGTTGTCCCGCGGCCTTTGACATCTGCACCACCCGATCGGCCACCGAACGCAGATGCCGATCCGACGTACCGCTGGCGATCACCATGTAATCGGCGACATCGCTGAGTCCGCGCACGTCGATGACACGAACGTCAACGGCTTTCATGTCGGCCAGCGCCGCTTCGACGATGGGTAGGGCACGAGGCAGGTTGCTGGGCTTGCGTGCTGCGGTGGCAGCGCGCTTCGGGGCGGGTCGACGGGTCTTGGCGCGAGGCTTGGCGGCAACGGACTTGCTCGGTGTCTTCATGCGGTGTTGTTCAACTCCTCGGAGTATGGCTGGGCACGAGCATAGCACTGCGTCTGGCGGATGATCTCGCAGACGGCATCGGGTACGAGAAATCGAGGGTCGCGACCCGAGGTGATGATCGCCCGCAAATCACTGGAAGAAATCTCAAGCTGGGTCACCGCCTGCACACGGATACGACCCGCCAGCGTCGAGTGCAGTGCATCCACATCGCTGGCGGCGCGCGACTCGAGCAGCGAAGCCAGCGGCCCCGTGCGCGGTGCCTGCCAGCCGGGGCGATGTGCGACCACAAGGTGCGCATGCTCCAGAACCTCTCGCCAGCGATGCCAGGACTCAAAGCCGAGAAAGGCATCCATGCCCAGAATCAGGCACAACGGTCGCTGCGGGAACTCGCGACGCAATTCGCCGAGCGTATCGACCGTGTAAGTGACCCCGGCGCGGCGTATCTCGCGATCGTCGACCACAAACCCCGGCTGATCGGCCGTCGCGGCGCGCACCATGGCCAACCGTTGCGTCGCATCGGCGAGCGGCGCGCTGCGATGTCCGGGATTACCCGCCGGAATCCAGCGCAGTTCGCCGAGGCGCAACGACTGCAGCAACTCGAAGCCCGTGCGCAGATGCCCGAAGTGAATGGGGTCGAAGGTACCGCCGAAAATACCGATGGGCGATGCGTTCATCGCAACGGCCGCATCCCGCAGAATTCCGCGCACAGCAGCGACAGTTCGTCCCACGGGTCGCCCGCCAGGCGCCCCTTGATCATGCGATCGGCGCGCAGCGCCCGCGAAGCGAGCCGTGCGAAGGGCAACTTCTGCGCGCGTGGTCGCGCCCGCTCGAGTGCGGCGAGTTGCTGAGGCGGCAAGCGCGGCCCGGCCCGTCGGGACAAATCATCCCCGCGACGTAGAAACCAAAGATTTCGCAACTCGCGTGTAATCGACCACAGCACCAGCGTCGGCTCGATGCCCTCGCCGCGCAGGCCCGCCACGATGCGCAGCGCCCGCACGGCATCCCCCGCCAGCACCGCCTCGCCAAGCGTGAACACGTCGTAGCGCGCGCTCGGCGCCACCGCCTCGAGCACCGCCGGTGCATCGACCTTGCCGGGCGGCAGCAGCAGCGCGAGCTTTTCGATTTCCTGCTGCGCGGCGAGCAAATTGCCTTCGACACGCGTCGCCAGCAACGCAACCGCATCGCTCGTCGGTTCGAGACCGGCCTTGCGACAGCGCTGCATCAGCCACGCCTCGAGTTGGCGCGGACCGACATCCCACACGGGCAACCACACGCCGCGCGCCTCAAGCTGCTTGACCCACGCCGTGTTCTGCACGGCGGCCTCCAGGCGCGGCGTGATGACCAGCAACAGCGTGTCGC
>RGWK01000075.1 GCA_010029775.1 Gammaproteobacteria bacterium | reverse complement strand
AAGTACAGCACCGTATCGACCAGGTGCTCGAGCACCTTGGGACCCGCGATCGAACCCTCGCGGGTCACATGACCGATGATGCACACGGCAGTGCTCGTGCGCTTGGCATGGCGTACCAGCGCAGCGGCGCACTCACGCAATTGCGCGACCCCGCCGGCACTCGAGGGCACCTCGGGCGAGAACACGGTCTGGATCGAATCGATGACCAGCATGGCGGCACGCTGCTGTTCGGCGGTGGCGAGAATGCGCGTCAGATCCGCCTCGGGGACGATCTGCAGTGCGGGTGCCTCAAGACCCAGCCGCCGAGCCCTCGCCCGTACCTGCTGCGTGGACTCCTCGCCGGTGGCGTAAAGCACTGGCGCGCCACGCGCCACACTCGCCGCCACCTGCAACAACAAGGTCGATTTGCCGATACCCGGATCGCCGCCGAGGAGGATGACGCTGCCCGGTACGATCCCCGAACCCAGCACTCGGTCGAACTCGGCAAGACCGCTCTCGAGCCGGCGACTCGCCTGTTCGCCCTCCAGACGCCCGAGCAGCGCCTGCGATTCGCTGGGGTTTGCCACCGTACTGGCGCTGCTCGAGGGCCCTCGCTGCGCCGCTTCCATGGTGTTCCATTCCTCGCAGTGCGGGCACTGACCTTGCCACCGTGGTGTTTCGCCACCGCAAGCTCGACAAACAAATACGGATCGCAGACGCGCCATGAGTGCATCGATGCTAGCACGCGAAATACACCCGAAAGAGCATGCCGGACTCAGCCCGTTCCGGCAGTACACTGCGCCGATGCTCCGCTTTCGCGAAACCGCAGCTCGCAGCGATGTTGGCCGGCAGCGCCGCCGCAACGAGGATCGTTTCCACGTACAGCCCGTGCCGGGTCTGCTGCTCGTGGCCGATGGCCTCGGCGGCCACAACGCGGGCGATGTCGCCAGCACCATCGCGGTCACCACCTGCAGCGAGACGCTCACCGCCTTGGGCGGCGCCCTCGAGCCCGAGCAACTTCGTCTTGCCGTGGCCGAAGCGAACGCGGCGATCTTTGCAGCGGCCAGCAACACGCCACGCTGGTTCGGCATGGGCACCACGCTGGTCGCGGCCGCGCTCTGCCAGGGTCGCCTCGCTGTCGCACATGTCGGCGACTCCCGACTCTATCGTCTGCGCGGCGGCCGCCTGGAGCGACTCACGCGCGATCACTCCTTCGAGGAGGAACTGCTGGCTCGCGGCTACAGCACGACCGAGGCGCTGCGACGCGCCGAGAGCAAGGCCTTGACGCGCGCCCTCGGCCCATCACTCGAGGTCGAGATCGATCTGGCGAGTTTCGATGTGCACAGCGGCGATGTGTTGCTGCTGTGTTCTGATGGCCTCACCGGCTTGAATCAACGCGGCGGTCACGACAACATCACCGTCGTGCTCGCCCTGTGCTGAGCGCCTAGTCAACGTACTCGAAGACGGCCCTGCGTCCCACGCCGCACAGTAACTCGTAGGCGATGGTTCCCGCGGCAGCGGCCACCTCATCCACCGGCAAGCCAGGGCCCCAGAGCACCACGGGCGAGCCCACCGTAGCCTGAGGCAATTCGGTCACATCGACCGCGATCATGTCCATCGACACCCGCCCAGCGAGCGGCGCTCGGCGCCCTTCGATCAATACGGGCGCCCCGGAGGGCAGGTGCCGCGGCACGCCGTCGGCATAGCCCGCCGCAACGATGGCGATTCGTGAGGGCCGGGTGGCACGCCAGCTCGCCCCGTAACCCACGGACTCGCCCGTTGCGACGGAGCGGATCGCGATCACCGCGCTATGCAAGCTCATCACCGGCGTGAGCCCGAACTCCGTCGCGGCGCGGGATGCGCTCGGTGTGGCGCCATACAAACCGATGCCCGGCCGGATCCAATCCAGCGTGGCCTGCGGCCAGAGCAAAGCTCCTGCCGAGTTCGCAAGACTCGCCTCGGGCGTCTCACCACTCGCGTCGACCCACTGGCGACGAGCGGCAGCGAACCGCTGCGCTTGCTCGGCGGTCATCGCCGCATCGTCATCAGCGCGCGCAAAATGACTCATCAGGCGAATACGGGACGGCGCCTGCGGCAGCGCCCGCAGTCGCGCCTGCACGCTGGCCAGTTGCTCCGGCCTGAATCCCAAGCGACTCATCCCCGTGTCGATCTTGACCCAAAGTTCATCGCGACCCGCGGGGTCTGCCTCGAGCATGTCGAGTTGCGACGTGTCATGCAGCACGAGATCGAGTTGATGCGCCCGCGCGAGACGCAACTGCGCTCCCGAGAAGACCCCCTCGAGCAGCACGATGCGCTGCGCCACACCCGCTTCGCGAAGCTCGATGGCCTCTTCGAGTCGCGCAACCGCAAACCCGTCCGCCGCACCGAGCGCACGCACCACCGGCAGGACCCCGTGGCCGTAGGCATTGGCTTTGACGACCGCGAGAATCCTGGACTGCGGCGCTGCACGCCGGAACGTCTCGAAGTTGGCGCGCAATGCCCGAAGGTCTATGATCGCGCGCAGCGGACTGCTTGCCGAGGCACCCATGCGCTACAGCGCTGAGATCAGCGCAGCACGCCCTCGGCGTAGGAATCGGGAGCGTAGTTGACGAAGCGTGAATACTGACCTTGGAAGGTCAGCACGAAAGTGCCCGTCTCGCCATTTCGATGCTTGGCCAGATCGATCTCTGGACCTCTTCGCGGTAGATAAGCAGGATCATGTCTGCGTCCTGCTCAATCGCACCAGACTCGCGAAGATCTGACATCACCGGCTTCTTGTCGACGCGCTGTTCGACACCACGGTTGAGCTGCGAGAGCGCGATCACCGGGCAGTGTAATTCTTTGGCAAGCGCCTTGAGACCGCGCGAAATCTCGGCGATCTCGGTGGCCCGGTTCTCCTTGTTGCCGGGCACTTGCATCAGCTGCAGGTAGTCGACTACGACCAGGTTCAAGCCGTGCTCGCGATGGATGCGCCGCGCCCGCGCCCGAAGTTCGGTGGGCGTCAGGCCCGGCGTTTCGTCGATGAATATTTTGGCCTCGGAAAGCTGGCCGGCAGCGCCGGTGATACGCGGCCAGTCCTCATCGCTGATCTGTCCGCTGCGAATGTGCTGCAGACTGACCCGTCCGATCGAGGAGAGCATGCGCGTCATCAGCTGCTCGGAGGGCATCTCCATCGAGAAGATCACGACCGACGCCTTCACATCGCCCTTGAGCGCGGCGTATTCCGCCATGTTGACGGCGAAAGTGGTTTTTCCCATCGAGGGGCGCCCGGCCACTACGACGAGATCGCCGCCGCGCAGCCCTCCGGTCTTGCGATCAAATTCATCAAACCCGGTGGGCAAACCACGCATGCCATTCGGGTTGTTGTGCCACTCGTCAATCTGATCGATCAGCCCCGGCATAAGCGTTTGCACGGCCACCGCGCCTTCACGCTGGCCACGCACGCCCTGCTCGGCGATGGCGAACACCTTGCCTTCCGCAACCTCGAGCAACTCGCGCGCCGTTTCACCCTCGTTGTTGAAGACGGAGGCCGCGATGTCCGTGCCAGCCCTCAGCAGCTGACGCAGCAACGAGCGTTCGCGAACGATGTCGGCGTAGGCACGGACGTTGGCCGCCGTTGGGGTGTCGCGGGCGAGTGCGCCGAGGTAAGCCAGACCGCCGGCCTCGACCAACTTGCTGCTGCGTTCGAGATGCTCGCTGACCGTGACCGCATCTGAAGGCCGGCCTTGGGTGGCGAGGAAGCCGATGGCTTCGAAAATGATTCGGTGGTCCGGTCGGTAGAAATCGTCCGCCCGCAAGACGTCGGCGACGTTATCCCAAGCGGTGGCGTCGAGGAGCAGGCCGCCCAAAACGGCCTGCTCCGCCTCGATTGAATGCGGCGGCGTCCGGACTTCTCCGCCGCGGGCACTCACGTCGCGATCACTCCTCGGCGGCGACGGTCACCGCCAGCTGCACATCGATATCGGTGTGCAGGTGAAGGACGACCTGGTGGTCGCCGACCATGCGGATCGGGCCGTTCGGCAGACGCACTTCCGAGCGCGCTACCTTGTGACCCTGAGCCGTGCAGGCTTCGGCGATATCGGTGGTGCCGATGGACCCGAACAACTTGCCTTCGCTGCCCGCCTTCGCGGTGATACGCAGCGTGAACTCCTTGAGGGCCGCAGCGCGGCTCTCGGCGTCGGCGAACTGTTCGCGGGCGAGCTTCTCGAGCTCGGCGCGACGGGCCTCGAACTTGGCGATGTTGGCCGCAGTCGCCAGCGTGGCCTTGCCGGAGGGCAGCAGGAAGTTGCGGCCGTAACCCGACTTCACGGTCACGCGGTCGCCGATGTTGCCAAGGTTGGCAACCTTCGTGAGCAAAATGACATCCATGGTGAGTTCCGCCTCGATTAATGCTGGTCGGTGTACGGCAGCAGCGCGAGGAATCGCGCGCGGCGCACGGCCACAGCCAACTGACGCTGGTAGAACGAGCGAGTCCCGGTGATCCGGCTCGGCACGATTTTACCCGTCTCGGTGATATAGGCCTTGAGCATGCCCAAGTCCTTGTAATCGATCTGCTTCACGTCTTCGGCGGTGAAGCGACAAAATTTCTTGCGGCGCGTGAAGCGGCTGCCGCCGGCGCCCTGCTTGCCATCTTTCATGTGTATTACTCCGCCATCATCTCGTCGTCGCCAAGATCGTCACGACGCATGCGTCGCGGCCGATCCATGCCGTCACCGTTGCCACCGTTGGCCTCTTCCTCCGCGGCGCGCGCCATCGGCGAAGGTTCGGTGACCGGGCCGTCCATCTTCACCACGAGATGCCGCAGCACCGCATCGCTGAAACGGAACGCGCCGGTGAGCTCGGCCAGAGTTTTCTGGTCGGTCTCGATGTTCATCAGGATGTAGTGGGCCTTGTGGACCTTGGCAATCGGGAACGTCAGCTGGCGACGGCCCCAGTCTTCGAGACGGTGCCGGAACCTGCTCGCTCTGATCCGGATGGACCAGAAACACAATTTCATAGTGCCTCATGTTGTCTCCTTGTGGATGTGAAGCCACCCCACGAGGCGCTGTGGGTGTGGCAAGGAATTCCCCCGGGGTACCCCAGGGGCCGCGGACTATAGCGAAACCCAGCCGGGTCAGGCAACCCCAAGCCGCTGCCGGGTCGCCTCGTAAAGCAGCATCCCGGCGGCGACAGAGACATTGAGACTCTCCACCGCCCCGAGCGAGGGCAACCGGACCAGCAAATCGCAGTGCTGGCGGGTGTTCTGCCGCAGACCGCTGCCCTCGGCACCCATTACGAGCACGGTGGGCCCACGCAGATCCACGGAGGCCGCCGCGGCCGGCGCCTCCGCGGCCGCGCCCACGACCCAAAACCCGTGTTCCTTCAATTCGCGCAGGCACCGGGAAAGATTGGTCACGACGGCAACCGGCGTGCTCTCGGCAGCCCCCGCCGCGACCTTGCGGACCGTCGCGTTCATCTGCACCGCCCGATCCTTCGGGATGATGACCGCGAGCGCACCGCAGGCGTCCGCGGTCCGCAGACAAGCGCCGAGATTGTGCGGGTCCTGCACCCCATCGAGCGCAAGCAGCAAGGGCGCAAAGGGCGCCGTTGCGCTCCAGCCCTTGATGCACCGCTGCCGCACCCACGCGCCGCGTCAACTGCTCGGCATCCACGCGCTGCACGGCGCAGCCCACCTCAGCAGCCCGCTGCAGCACCTCGGCGATTCGCGCATCGTCGCGTCCGCGTGCCACCCAAAGATTGCGCAGCCGCGAGGGATCACGTTTCAGCAGCGCGCGAACGGCATGCAGACCATGGATGTACTCGCCGGCACTCATGGGGCGATGTTACTCCGCAAGCTCGAGGTCGATGAGTCCCTCGACCGGGTTGGCGTGCGTGACGATCACGCGCACAGCTGTCCCGATCGCCAGGCGCCGCCGAGTGCGCCGACCGAGCCAGGCATGGCCACTCGCCTCCATCACGTACTCGTCGTCACTGAGGGCCTCGGTGCGCAGCAGCCCGTCGATGCCTAGGCCGCGCAGTTGCACGAAGCAGCCATACTCAACCACGGTCGTGATCAGGCCCTCGAACGTTTGCCCAAGTCGCTCGCGAAGGTAAGAGCACTTGAGAAAACTGTCGACGTATCGATCCGACTCGTCGGCACGCTTCTCGAGTTTGGAGAGCTGCTGACCGAGCACCGCGAGTTCGTCCGCCGAAAGGCGCGCGCCGGTCGGATCGCCCGCATCGCAGACGGCCTTCAGCGCCCGGTGCACAACGAGGTCCGGATAGCGACGGATCGGCGAGGTGAAATGCGCATACCCTTCGAGCGCGAGCCCGAAGTGTCCAATATTGGTCGGCTGGTACACCGCCTGCGGCATGGAACGCACCACCAGCGACTCGATGAAGGGCCGATCAGGCGATTTGCCGAGCCGCTCGGTGATCTTCCGCAGATCGCGCGGCTGCACTTCCTCGGGCAGCTCCGCATCGATGCCGAGCGCGGCAAGCGCCGTCTGCAGCAGGTCGAGTTTCTTTTCCTCGGGAACGCCGTGCACACGATAGAGCCCACCCGCCTTGGCCGCTTTCAACTCGCGCGCCGCCGCGACGTTGGCGAGGATCATGCATTCCTCGATCAGCTTGTGTGCATCGTTACGCGCGTAAAGATCGATGCCGCGTACGCGACCGTTCGGGTCGAAGTCGTAGACGGGCTCGCTGCTTTCGAAATCGAGCGCGCCGCGCCGGTGGCGTGCCTTGAGGAGCACCCGGTAAAGATCGACCAGCGGTTGCAACTTCGGCAATAGCGCACCCAGCGCCTTGCGTTCCGCCGGGCGACCTTCGAACAGAGCCGAATAGGCTTTCTCGTAAGTCAGCCGATGATGGCTGCGCATCACAGCGGGGTAGAACCGCCATTCGCGCAATTGACCGGTGCGACCGATCTGCATGTCGGCGACGAAGCAGAGTCGATCGACCTCGGGCTCAAGCGAGCACAGATGATTCGACAAGCCGGTCGGCAGCATCGGGATGACTCGATTCGGGAAATACACCGAGGTGCCTCGCTCGAGTGCATCGCGATCGAGACCCGAGCCCGGTCGCACGTAGTGGCTGACGTCCGCGATCGCCACCACGAGTCGAAACCCGCCCGCTTGTGGCTCCGCGTACACCGCGTCATCGAAATCACGGGCGTCTTCACCGTCGATGGTGACGAGCGGCATTTCGCGCAGATCGACGCGACCGCGAATCTCGCGCGGATCGATGCGCGCACCGTGCGCCTCAGCCTCGCGCAACGCCTCGGCGCCGAATTCCACCGGCAGGGAATACCGGGCGATCGCCGTTTCGCAGGCCATTTCCACCGGTCGATCGATATCGAGTCGCCGCGTGACCGCGGCCATGGCGGTGCGATGGGCATCGGGGTAGCGCGTGATGCGCGCAATCACCCAGTCACCGCCGCGGGCTCCGGCCAATTGATCCGCGGGCACGAGGCAACGCAGGCTCAAGCGACGATCGACCGAGTGGGCGAAGGCCGTGCGACCGGCAATCTCGATGGTCGCAAGGAAGGCCGTTACCCCTCGGGCGAGTACCGCCTCCACCTCGCCGGAATAGCGTCCCGTGTGATCCTTGCGGGCGCGGACTCGAACCCGATCGCCCGAGGTCAGACCGGCCATCTGCGGCGGTGGCAAGAACACGCTCTCCGTCTGACCCTCAACCTTGACGAAGCCGAACCCGGATCGGTGCGCGCTGACCACGCCCTCCAAGACCCCAGCCGACGCCGAAGTTGCAGCGCCCCCCCGCGGTCGCTCGCGGCGTGGACTGCCGCCCGCCCTCCGGCTGGCCTTCCGTCGCTTCATGTTGTCTCCTTCATTGACAGGCCTCGTGACCCTGCGTAGATTTCGCGGCCCACCCTGCCCGGGTGGCGGAATTGGTAGACGCACTAGTTTCAGGTACTAGCGGGTAACACCGTGGAGGTTCGAGTCCTCTCCCGGGCACCACCTTAGTTCTCTCGGTCGCCGAGTTGCAAGGCGATCGGCATTGGGCCGCCATAGGCCCAATCGAGCAGCTCAACGGTGTGCAGCACCGGCACGCCTGTCGCCGCCGCAAGATGCACGGCGCAACCCACGTTGCCGGAAACAATCACATCGGGGCGAGTGCGATGCAGGGCCGACAGTTTGCGCTCACGCAAGGCATCGGCAATCTCGGGTTGCAACAGACTGTAGGTACCTGCCGAGCCGCAACACAGGTGCGCGTCCTGCGGCAACTGCACCTCGAAACCCGCCTCGCGCAGCAACCGAACCGGCAGATCGCGCAACCGCTGACCATGTTGCAGCGAACACGGCGGATGATAGGCCACCCGCAGCGCCGGCACCGCAGGCGCCCGGGCCGCTGCCGGCAACCCGACCCGATCGAGAAACTCGCAGACATCCGCCACGCGTTCAGCCACGACCCTGGCCGCTTCGGCGTGCGAGGCGTCTTCGCGCATCAACCCGCCGTAATCTTTGAGCATCGATCCGCAGCCTGATGCCGTAGAGACAATTGCAGCCACCTCACCTGCGGCGCTCCACGCATCGACATTGCATCGCACGGCAGCGACAGTCCGCGCGTGCTCGCCCAGGTGATGTGCCAGGGCACCGCAGCACCCTTCCTGCTCGCTCACGATGACCTCGTAGCCGAGCCGATCCAGCAATCGGCGCGTCGCAGTATGCACCTCGGGTGCGAGCGAGCCCTCGACGCAGCCCTGCGCCAGCAGCACTCGCCCGCGCCGCAGGGCAAGGTTTACTGACCGTGAGACTGACGACGGCGTCGGCGCTCGTGTGCCATGAAGCGTCCGCGAGTCTCGCGGCGGCACACTCTCCAACATCCGCGCCAGAGGCCGAAGCACCGCAATGCTCCGCAGTACTCCCGCGAGCGGCCGCAGGAGCGCTCCCACGGCAAGCGCGAGCGCAAAACGACGGCGATGGGGCAACACCGCGAGC
>RGWK01000074.1 GCA_010029775.1 Gammaproteobacteria bacterium | reverse complement strand
ACGAGACCGCGAACCATGATGCACCGCAATCTAGTCGTTTTCCCCGCCGACTGCAAAATGACTGAACATCGGACACCGCAGTATTGAGCTAAACCGCACCAGCTGTGGGTGAGCAAGCACATCCTGATCATCAGCTGGCCTGACGACCCTTGCGTCATCGGTTCGTAGCGACTGTCCAGAGACGTTTCGGGATACAGTGAACCTCGTAAAACTGCACTGTAAGTTGCAGTTATCTAACGACGACACCTACGCTCTGGCGGCGCAATACCACTTGGCCTTTGACGGGCTGGGATTCATGACACCTAATCAGGGGACGCGCTCATCAATTTGAGGGCTCGCGAACACGGGTGCGATTCACGCCACCGCCACCCATTCCCCGCTGTTCCGGTACGGCGTCGCAAAATCGCAGGTTCCCGTTCGGACCGTGCCGGCAAAAGGGATATGATTTGCACTCTAAGGCCCAACGCCGACACGAGGAGCTTGGGGAATGGCCGGCGCGACGACCCGAAACCTGACAATCCTGCTGACTGACATCGAGGACTTCACGCCTAAGACCTCGCGCAAAACCCGTGCCGATATCCTGCGCATGCTCGAGGAGCACAAGGGCCTCGTGTTGCCGGTACTCGAAGGCAAGGGCGGCCGACTCATCAAGACCATCGGAGATGCCTTTCTCGTGGTCTTCGATAGCCCGACCGATGCCGTGCTCGCTGGCGTCGAGGTGCAGCGACTCCTACGCGAACACAATGCCCAAAAGAACGGGGATGACCGGCTGGATGTGCGCATCGCCATCAACGCAGGTGAGGTCACGCTCGCCGACAACGACGTGTTTGGCGAGCCCGTGAACATTACCGCGCGCATCAACGGCATCGCCGAGGCGGGCGAAGTGTTCTTTACCGAAGCGGTGTACCTCGCGATGAACAAGATGGAGGTCCCCTCGAGCGAGGTCGGCCTCCTGCAACTCAAGGGCATCGCCGAGAAGATCCGTGTCTACAAGGTTGTGCCTGAAAAGCGCGTCGGTACAACCTCAGACGAAGCCGCCGAAAACTCCGGCGCGGAGGCTCTCGCCGCGCGCGCCGTATCAGGCACGCGCTATGCCGAGCCCGGTATCGACCGCCCGTCAGGCGCCACAGCGGCGATCGGCCGCAATCCGCAGCGGCGTCGACGCGTCGCAGCCTTGCTGCTCGATGCGGCGTTTTGTGCGTTTTTCATTGGTGCCTTGTTCAGTGTCGAGCCTCCGCTGGACGTGGATGTCAGCACGAGCGCCAACGCCACTCCCCCACCGCCGATTAAGGTTTCGCCCAACGATAAGGTGGCTATCGACGAGACGGGCGTTCGCGTCGGCGATGACATCGTGATCGGCGAAGAGGGCGTGCGCATCGGCGATGCCGTGCTGATCAATGAGAAGAACTTCAAAGTCGACACGAAGAAATTCGACAAACAGACGAGCGACCAACTCGAAACCGCGCTCAAGGCGATTAGCGAGCAACGCCGCAGGGTTGCGGCCCTGGAGAGCCGGGAACTGGTGTCGTTTTCGCTCTTTTGGTTTGTGTACTCGACATTTTTCCTGACCGTCTGGAGCGCAACGCCCGGCAAACGACTGATGGGCGTTCGCATCGTCCGCAGCGACGGCGGCCCGCTCGACTGGAAGGTGTCGCTGATTCGCTCTCTCTTCTCGGTGATCTCCGGGAACTTCGTGATGCTTGGCTACATCTGGGGCTTCTTCAGCAAGGACCGCCGACGCTCCTCCGCCACTGCTCCAGCGCACAAGGTAGCGATCGCGATGCTCTCGGCGCGCAGGCTGCGGGTGATCACGTTACCCCGATCATCGAGTGCGAGCGTAAAGCGCTGAGACTTGATCGGCCCGCTCATCAACGCCGGGTCGCGCGGGCCCAACTCGAACGCATACCCTTGCAGCGTGAGCGTTGATCCTGCGCAAGCAACGCCCGTGAGGTGGGTTACCGCAGCCGCGCCGAGCGAGGCGGCTTCGCCTTCCCACGCCGTCTGCAGACTTCCACGCGCGCGAGCACCCACGATGAGCTGATAGCCATCCTGTGCCGACCACACCTGACCGTCACAAATTTGAGTCCACGTGCTGCTCGGCAGGCTAATCCCTGCGCCATCAACGGCGCGCCACAACACATCCATGGTTCGCGACAGCGGCGCCACGCCGAGTAGCGAACCCTGGCTGCGATATTCAAGGACCCAATCTCGCTCACCCGTGACGGACACTCGAGTTTCGCGTGCAACGTACTCGCCGCCACTGCTGAGATCCACCACTTCGCTGACCACCGTCGCACTTACCTCAGCTGCGGACGGGGTGCCGATGGCGGCGACGGCGGTGGTGCTCGCCGCGGCAGCAATACTCGGACCCTCGATCACAAGCGCAGTTGAAGTAATGACCTGCGCAGGCGACGGCGTGCTCGCGGGTGCCTCGATAGACGGCGCCGTGATTGCGGGGCCCACACTCGGCACCACCCCTGGCCGCAGTTGCATGCCGCTGGCAGGTAGGGCAGCCGGCAGCAACCGCTGCCTCGACGATGCGGTCGCCGGCATGCGTCCCGGTGTCACCGGGAACCCCTCGAGCGGGGCGCCGTCGATTGGGAAGCTCGCCGCACCATCAACCGAACTCGTCAACGCCAGCGGCAGATACGCCGAGCCGAGCTTGATACCGCGCAACTGAGCGTCGACCTCGAGAGCCTCGGGATCGGAGGTCAACGGGTAGTAAGCACAGGCCTCCGCCGCACCGCAGATGAAACCGTCATTGTCTAGATCCGAACCTGCGATCAGGAAGTAACGACCGGCAGAGACGTTCGAAAAAGTGAACGGCGTCTCGGCGCCTGCCACCGGGCCCGACACTTGGTAGATCGTATTGAGGGACGCGGCATCGACCAACAACGCGTACTGGAAGCCCAACTTGCCGCTGACCGTCTGCGAACGCTTGGTGACCGAAACGCTGACCGTGACCTGCGGGCCTGCGCTCGGCGAGAAGACGATGGTGCCATCGAGGAACCCATCGGCGAGGATATTTCGGTTGACGGTGATCGTGTACTTCAGCGTGCGCGCATCCACAAACGTCGGAGTCGCAACCTGGATCCAACCCTGCGAGCTGGATGCGCTGACCAACACTTCCTCGAGTCCGACGAGCGTGACGTACACATCCCAACTCGCGTAGCTGTCGCCGAAATTGAGTGCCGATGTGCTCGTGTAGATGCGCGCCGAGGAGTTCGCACTCGAGGAGTTGGCATTCACCACGGCCTTGTAGGCGTTGGCGAGCCCGTTGCCGAAGATCGCGTCCTTGCCTGCCGCACCGAGATCATCGGTCATTGAACCATTGGCGAGCAGGTTGTCGACCTGCGTGGGGGTCAAATCGGGTTTCGCCTGCTTCATGAGCGCGATCAGTCCGGTGACGTGCGGCGCAGCCATGGAGGTGCCGGCGATAGCTCGCTCAATGTACGTGGCACCACCCGTGCCAATGCGCTCGATGTCGCTGCTGTAGACGTCCTCGCCCGAAATACCCTGACCCGAGCCGCCCGGCGCGACGAGATCCAGCTGGCTGCCGAAGTTGGAATACGTCGCCAGGGACTTCCGCGGATCGACGGCACCCACGGCGATCACACCATCACAGTTGGCCGGCCAGCCGAGCGCTGAACGCCCGTCGTTGCCCGCCGCTGCGACCACCGAAGCGCCGGCCGCACGCGCTTCGTTGATGGCGCTCTGGATCGACTGCGGGCAACTACCGGTGCCACGCAAACTCAGATTGATGACGTCCGCCTTGCGCGGGGCCACCGGCGTGCCGAGGCCCGCCGCATAGCGAATGCCATCGGCGATGTCCCAGCTTGAGCCTGCGCCCTCGGCATCCAGCACCCGCACCGGCAGGATGCGCGAACCGCCCGCCACACCGCTGACTTTGCTCGCCCCCGTGAATCGCGCCGCAGCCGTGCCCGCCACATGCGTGCCGTGAGAGTGACGGCGAGCCGAAGCGCCCCGATCGTTCGACGCAAAGACGCCAGGATCACTGGCGTCCGCATCACGCCCGTTGCCGTCGCCATTCGCGTCGCTACTCACGAAGTCGTAGCCCGACAACAGGTTCTGACTCACATCGGGGTGTGGGCTTACGCCAGAATCGACGATGGCTACGGTCACGTTGCTGCTGCCCGTGCCCACATCCCACGCTGCCGGCGCTCGCAGCAGATCGTAGTGCCAACGCTGCCGCGCGTAACCGCTGCCGCCCGGGATCGCCGTTGTCTCGGCCAGATAATTGGGCTCCGCCGAAAGCACATTCGGATCACGGCCGATTTCCTTGATACGCAGCACCGTGCGCAGGCGCTGCTCCTGTTCGCCGGACGCGAAACTCGCGCCGGCGGGCAGCGGCGCCGCATTCACGCCCTTACGAGTGCGCTGCGCTGCACTCATGACATCGCCCAAGTGCACACGCAGCGCGCCATTGCTGCGGCTCGCGAGCACCTCCAGCGTCTCGGCAACCCCGGCGGCATCGGTAGTGCTCAAACTGAGGCTGCCCGCACCGCTGCGCGCGATACCGCCCGAGGGCTGCGCAGCGCTGCGCACGCGCGGCACGACGATCGCCTCGTCGGCAACGAACAGGCCCTGCTCTGCCGCAGCCGCCGCACCTAGTGCCGCCGCCCCGGAGGAATCACTGACCTCCAGCAAATAGCGACTCGAGCCCGCAAACGCGCGCACTTCGATGAAGTATTCACCGGTCGTTGGAACCACGACCGTTTCGAGACGACTGGTGGTTGTCGAGGAGCGACTCATCACGGCGCCGGGTGCCGTATAGAGGAACAGATCGAGATCGCCCTCCGCAGGCGTCCGCGCCGCCGCCTGCAAGGACACAATCTGGTTCGCACGCAGGTTGACCCGGTAAATGTCCGCCGTGTCCCCCGCGACGCGTACCGCGCCCGAGGGACCCACGCCGGGCAAGGTAACGTAACCCCCGAGTACAAATGGCGCGAACAGGGTCTGCGCGGTGGCGAACGTATTGTTGCTCGTACGCGTGCCATTGCTCGTGGTGGCATTCGAATCGTTGGTATCGCCGTCGATCTGCAGCGGCGCAGCGAGCACGATGCTGCCTGAGACTTCGACACCTGTTGGCGTTGCACTGCGAGTGCTGGAGTACGGCCCCGCACCGACCGAATTGCTGGCGCGCACATCGCAGACGTACGGCGTGCCGTTGACGAGCCCAACGACGCTCAGCGGCGAGGCGGTACCCGTCGCTGTCGTGGTAATTCCACTGCCGATGCAGCGGCCCTCGTAACTGACGATACCGGTGCCGCCCGTGAAAGACGGTGTACCGAACGTCAGCGTGATCTTGTTGTTGCCGGCGCTCGCACCCTCGAGGGTGGGCGCTCCGGGCAACACGGCGAGCCCGTTACCCGTCAGCGAGACCAAGCGCGGACTACCCGTCGCACTATGAGCGATGGATACCGCTGCCGACTTGCTGCCGCTACTTGTGGGTGTAAACGTGACGCTTATCGTGCAGTTGGCGCCCGCGACTAGGCTTGAGCCACAGTTATTGCTCTGGTTGAACTGTGCGGCATCCGTGCCCGATGTATTGATGGCACTGATCGACAAGGGCGCATTACCATCGTTGCGCAGAGTCACGGTTCGAACCGTGCTTGTCTGCCCGACGCTGAGATCCCCAAACTGCAGCAGCGTGTTGTTGACCCTGGCGATAGCGCCCGTGCCGGTCCCGCTCAAAGTCGTCTCGGCTGAACCGAAGTCGGTCGTCACCGTAATTTTGCCGGTCGTCGCCGTAGTGCTACCCGGTGCAAAGCGCACGTTGATCAGGCAGCTCGCACCGGCAGCGAGCGTGCGTGGCAATGACGGCGCACAATCCTGCGTGGTCGGAAAACCATACGAGGTCTGATCGGTAAAGCTCACCTGCAACGCCGGCAGACTCAGCGCCGTGATCTGCAACGGCCCATCGCCCTCGTTTCGGATCGTCACCACTTGCTCGCTGCTCGTGGTGCCGACGGTCTGTACGCCGAACGACAGGCTCGCTGGCGTCATCACCACCTTGCCCAGCGGTGATCGCCCCGTACCTTCAAGAGCAACTTGGTCAGGACTGGTCAGCGAATTGCTGATGAGGCTCAGGCTCGCCGTCTTGTTGCCTTCGCTCGTTGGCCGGAAAGTCACCGAGATCGTACAGGTCGCGCCCACGGCGAGAGTGGCGCCGCAATCGTTCGTCTGGGTGAACTGCGCGTTGTCAGGCCCCGCCGTGGTAATCGAGGTGATCTGCAACACCGCGTCGCCTTCGTTGCGCAAAATCACGGTCTTCGCGGCACTCGCCGAGCCGTTGTTGACGGTGCCGAAGCCGATGCTCGCACCGCCGAACACGACCTTCGGCGCCGTACCCTGACCGGAGATCGGCAGAGTCGCGGGGCTACCCGCGGCATTCGATGCAATGCTCACACTGGCCGCCTTGACTCCTGCGCTCGTCGGCTTGAAGCGCAGCGTGAGCACGCAACTTTGCGCCGCTGCCAGCGTCGCGGCGCAGTCGTGGCTGAGCAGGAATTGGTTGGCGTCGGCGCCGGCGAGCGTGATGCTCGTCAGATCGAGCGTGGCATCGCCCTCGTTCTTGAGGGTCACGGCGCGAGCATCGCTAGTCTCACCGACCGGGCGAGTGCCGAACGCCACTGCTGCGCTCGAGAGCACTACCACCGGCGCCGTGCCCTTGCCCGTCAGTGCGAAAGCCGCAGGTTGCGATGCCGCATTACTCGCGACGCTGACGTTCGCGGTCTTGTCACCCGCACTCGTCGGCTTGAAGGTCACGCTGATCAGGCAGGAGGCCGCCGGCGAGAGTGTGGTCCCGCAATCGTTGGTCTGCTGATATTGATTGCTATCGGTACCTGTGAGCGTGATGCCGGAGATCGTCAGTGCGGCATCACCAGTGTTGCGCAGCGACATGGTCTTCAGGGCGCTTGTCGCGCCGACATTCACCGAACCAAACGGCAACTCTGTCGCAGCAAATGTCACCACCGGTGCCGCACCGCGACCGCTCAAGAGGATCGTCGCCGGTGTGGAGGACGCGTTGGAGGCAATGCTGACCGTGGCCGTCTTGTCGCCCGCGCTCGTCGGTTGGAAGGTCAAAGTGAGATTGCAACTCGCGCCGATTGCCAGCGAAGCAGCACAGTCCGTGCGTTGCACAAATTGACCGGCGTCGGCGCCACTGAGACCGACTGCGCCAAAGACCAGTGGCGCGTTGCCTTCGTTACGCACGGCGATGACCCGCGCCTCGCTGGCCGCTCCCACGTTGACCGAACCGAAACTGACATTGGTACTGCCGAGCACGAGCTGCGGCGCGGTGCCTGTGCCGCTCAAGGCGATGTTCGCCGGGCTTGCAGCGTCGTTGCTGGTCACGGTCAGGCTCGCGCCCTTCACGCCGGCCGAACCCGGCTTGAAACTCACCTCGGCGTTGCAGCTTGCCTCCGGTGCGAGATTGGCGTTGCAGTCGGTCACCATGACGAACTGGGCCGCATCCGTACCGGTGACGACGATGCCACCGATGACCAGCGGCGCATTGCCTGTGTTGCGCAGCACAAGTTTGCGCACGGCGCTGGTGGAGCCGACGCTAACCGTGCCAAACGCCACCGACGTCTCAGCCAGTTGCAGCGAGGGTGCCGCACCGACTCCTGTAAGACCGATACTGACCTGCGGTGTGGTCGCGTTGCTGTTGACCAGCAGGGTTGCGGCTTTATCGCCGATCGACCCTGGCTTGAAGCTCACCGACACCTCGCAACTCGCTTTCGACTCCAGCGTTGCGCCACAGGTGTTCGACTGCAGAAACTGGGTTGCGCCGCCACCCGCCAACGAGATGCCGTTGATGCTCAGCGGTACGACCGAGGTATTGGTCAGGGTCACCGCCCGCGCTTCACTGACGCTGCCGATCAGCTGCTTGCCGAACGCCAGCGAGGTCGCGCTGGTCGCAAGTACCGGCGTCACGGCCTCTACCGTAACCGTCTTCTCATCGAAGCCTGAGCCCGGCATCTCGCACTTCAGGGTGTAGGTTTTGACGCCGGCGGCGAGTGCCTCGGTCTGCTCTACACCTGCCACTGCGCGTGGCCCACCCCAACTCCCACTGGCCGAACAACTATTGGCCTCGGTGCTCGTCCAGGTCAGCGTGACGCGTTGCCCCACCGGGACGAGCGCAGCGGAAATGCTGAAGTTGAGTTTCGGGGTACCCAGCGCCTCGACCGAAGCGTTGGCGGCTGCGCTGCCTCCGGGCCCGGTGCAGGTGAGGGTGAACACGCTGCTGCGCTTAGACAGTGGCCCGGTCGCCTGCGTACCGCCCGTACGCGCTTTATCTCCGGCCCAATCGCCACTGGCCACGCAAGCGGTGGCCTCGGTGCTCGACCACGTGAGAGTCGTTCCCTGCCCCACGTTCACCTGACTGGCGGCTGCGCTCAGCGTCACTGTCGGCTTTGGCGCCACCACAAGGGTCCGCTCCACTCGCGCGGTGCCGGCGACGCCCGAGCAGGACATCGCATAGCGCTGCGTACCGCGCGAAAGATTGGACAGGGTCTCGGTGCCGGAGATCGCCTTCTCGCCGCTCCACGAACCGCTCGCGCGGCAACTGCGGGTGTTGGTGCTCGACCAGTCGAGCGTGACGCTGTCACCCGGCTCGACCACTTCGTCACTGATCCGGAAGGTCAAGCCGGGCGGCGCCACCACCGTCACAGTGGCGATCTTGCTCGATGACCCGCCGGGACCCGTGCAGGTCAGCGTGTACGTCGCGACGCCGGTTTCGAGCACAGGCGTCGTGTAGGTGCCCGATACACCCACGGCCTCGCTCCAGTCACCGCTCGCCACACAACTGGTGGCATCTGTCACCGACCAGCGCAGCGTCGCCGTGTTGCCGGAGGCGATTTCAGGCGTGACTGCCGCGAATGTGATCGCGGGCTTGGCCACCACCAAAACCACCACCGACTCTTTCACTGAGCCGCCCACCCCGCTGCAGGTCACCGAATAGGTCTTGGTTCCGCGCGTTAGGTTATTGAGGGTCTCCGAACCGGAGACTCCTTTGCTGCCACTCCACGAGCCTGTCGCCGTGCAGTTGGTGGCATCGATGCTAGA
>RGWK01000073.1 GCA_010029775.1 Gammaproteobacteria bacterium | reverse complement strand
CACGGATGTCGTCGACGCGGATGATGTGCCAGCCAAATTGCGTCTGAACCGGCTTGGCAATGGTTTCACCTTTCTTGAGCGCCACCACGGCCTCGGCAAACGGCTTGACCATGCTGCTGGGGCTGAACCAGCCGAGATCACCACCGCGATCGCGCGAGGCATCGAGGGAGTCCTTGGCGAGGGCCTCGAACTTTTCGCCCTTGCGCAACCGCTCGAGGATCTGCGTGGCGGCAATCTCTGTGGGCACAAGGATGTGACGCGCGCGGTACTCGTTGCGCGAGAGCTGGGCGACTTGCGTGTCGTATTCGGCGCGCAGCTCCTGCTCGGTCGGCGTCTTGTCCTTCAGGTACTTTTCAGCCACGGCCTGCTGCAGCATGTTCATTCGATCGAGTTGCAGACGCGCTGACATGTCAGCTTCCTTGTCGAGGCCGTCTTTTTCGGCCTGCGCCGACAACACATGCATGCTGATCAGCGAGTCGAGCGCGCGCTGCTTCAGCTCAGGCTCGAGGTCCGCAACCGCGCGGCCCGTCGCGCTTTTGACGTACGTGTCGAACATGCCCTGGGTGATCGGCTTTCCGGCCACCGTCGCAACGGGCTTCTGGGACGGGTCATCAGCTGCGGCGCCGGCTGCATCGGTCTTGGCTTGGCAGGCCGCCAGCAGAAGGCTGGCCGTGGCCAGGGTCACTAAGCGCAGGGTTTTCATTTCGGCAAATCTCATGGTCACAGTGGGAAGGGGCGAATTATGAGGGCAAGCGGGCATCGATGGACAGGGCATGAATCTCGCGACCCATCAATGGCGCAACGGCGTCGTAGACCAGACGATGCCGGGCGAGGGGGGCTAGCCCGACGAAACGGGCGCTGCGGATCCGCACATGAAAGTGCCCGCCCTCCCGAGCTCCCGCGTGCCCTGCATGCAGCGCACTGTCGTCGCGAATGTCCAGCAGATCGGGCTCCAGGGCCGATTGGAGGCAGGCGCGCAGACGGTCGAGACGCGGGGTGTCGCTCATGCCGCGTATGATACGGGTCCCGTGCAACACTTCGAACTGCATCCGCGCAATCCGCAACTTCGCTCGATCCGTCAGGCTGCGGCTCTTTTGCGTGATGGCGGCTTGATCGCGTACCCGACCGATTCCTGCTACGCGCTGGGCTGCCACATCGGCGACAAGGATGCCCTGGAGCGGATTCGCCGACTGCGCCAGGCCGACCGGCACCATCATTTCACGCTGGTGTGCCGCGACCTCACCGAGATCGCGCGGTACGCCAAGGTCGACACGTGGCAGTTCCGCTTGCTCAAGGCCTGCACGCCGGGTCCCTACACCTTTATCCTGGAAGCGACCCGCGAGACGCCTCGTCGTCTGCAACACGAGAAACGGCGCACGATTGGCATACGCGTTCCGGATCATCCGGTCCCGCAGATGCTGCTCGCCGAGCTGGGTGAGCCGATCATGAGTTCGACGCTGATGTTGCCCGGGGACGAATTGCCGCTGAATGACGGTGCTGAAATCGCCGATCGCCTTGGGCGCGATCTCGATGCCCTGCTCGATTGTGGCTCCTGCGGCCTCGAGCCGACGACGGTGGTTGATTTGGCGGTGCGGCCCGCGGTCGTGCTGCGTCAGGGGCGGGGGCCCATCGAACCGCTCGGGCTGTGAGGGTAGGTCTCTAGCCGTTGGGCTCCGGTATACTGCGCAGGCCTCGGCTGGACCGAGACAAATCATCTCGAATTACAACAAACATCTATAAATCAAAGGGTTGCGTTGATTGAGTAATGTTTCACAGTCAAATCGCGTGCTCTCGGGTATGCGTCCGACGGGTCAACTGCACCTCGGCAATTACCACGGTGCGCTGCGCAACTGGGTCGACCTGCAGTACCAGTACCCGTGCTTTTTCTTCGTTGCGGACTGGCATGCACTGACCACCGGCTACGAGGACACGAGCAAGCTCCCCGAGTACACGCACGAGATGGTGATCGACTGGTTGGCCGCAGGTCTGAACCCGGGCGTTGCCACGCTGTTCGTTCAGTCGCATGTTCCCGAGCACGCCGAGCTGCACCTGCTGCTGTCGATGATCACGCCGCTCTCCTGGCTCGAACGCGTCCCGACTTATAAGGACCAACAGGCTGAACTCGCGGAGAAGGATCTCGCGACTTACGGGTTTCTCGGTTACCCATTGCTTCAATCGGCCGACATCCTCTTGTACCGCCCGGGCTACGTGCCGGTGGGCGAGGATCAGGTCGCGCATGTCGAGATCACGCGCGAAGTGGCCCGCCGCTTCAATCACCTCTTCGGCCGCGAGGCCAACTTCGAAAGCAAGGCCGAGAAGGCCGTGGCCGAGCTCGGCGGTCGCAACAGCAGCCTGTACCGGCAGCTGCGCAAAAAGTTTCAGGAAACCGGGGATGCCGAGTCGCTGGAAAAAGCCCGCGCCCTCGTCACGGGCAACACCCGAATCACGGTAGCGGATCGCGAGCGCTTGCTCGGCTACCTCGAGGGTTCGAGCGTGGCGATCCTGCCCGAACCGCAGGTGCTGTTGACTCCGACGCCGAAGCTGCCTGGCCTTGATGGACGCAAGATGTCCAAGTCCTACGGCAACACCATCGGACTGCGCGAGGAACCGGACTCGGTCGCGAAGAAACTCAAGACCATGCAGACGGATCCCGCGCGAGTGCGACGCAGTGACGCCGGCGATCCCGACAAATGCCCGGTGTGGTCATTGCATCAGGTCTACTCCGATCAGTCGACGCGAGACTGGGCGGCGGCCGGATGTCGCAGCGCGGGCATCGGCTGCCTGGAGTGCAAGAAGCCGCTGATCGATCGTGTGGTCGACGAAGCGACCACGCTGCGCAAGCGCGCAGAAGAGTATGAGAACAATCCTGAACTCGTTCGCGCCATCCTGACCGAGGGTTGCGAGAAGGCCCGCGATGCGGCCCGCGAGACCCTCGATGAGGTTCGTCGCGCGATGCATTTGCGTGGGGACTGAGCCGATGGCCAAAGCTGATTTGCGATTGGTACCGTCGGCCGCGGAGCCCGCCGATCTGCTGGCTCCCGCGCAGGCGGAGATGCCCTTTGCTGTGGTCCAGGGCGAACCTGTCACGCAGTTGCCGCGCGATTTGTACATTCCGCCGCAGGCGCTCGAGGTCTTTCTCGAGGCCTTCGAGGGGCCGCTCGATCTGCTGTTGTATCTGATCCGCCGGCAGAACCTCGACATCCTCGATATCCCGCTCGCGGACATCACGCGCCAGTACATGAACTACATCGAGTTGATGCAGGACATGCAGCTCGAACTGGCGGGCGAGTACCTGGTCATGGCGGCGACGCTCGCCGAGATCAAATCGCGCATGTTGCTGCCGCGTTCGAGCGAGGCGCCGACCGAAGAGAGCGATCCGCGCGCCGACCTCGTGCGTCGCCTGCAGGAGTACGAGCGTTTCAAGCAGGCGGCTGAAAGTGTCGATCGCCTGCCGCGGCTTGAGCGCGACGTGTGGCTCGCGCGTGCCGAGAACACCGCGCGTCGCCCGGTCAGCCAAGTGCCAACCGTCACGCTGCAGGAAATGATCCTCGCGTTCCGCGAGGTCGTGGTGCGTGCGGCGATGTTCCAACATCATCACGTGCAGCGTGAGCGCCTGTCGGTTCGCGCCCGCATGACCGACGTGCTCGCTGCCGTCGAGGGCGGCGGGTTCGTAGAGTTTCTCAAGCTGTTCCGGCCCGAGGAGGGGCGCATGGGGGTCACCGTGACGTTCATGGCCATTCTCGAATTGGTGCGTGAAGGCTTGCTGGATCTCGTACAGACCGAGCCTTACGGCCCGTTGCACGTTCGCGGTGCGCACAATCCGCCCGTACGTCTCGCCATCGACAATCAGGACGACCAACCCGCATGAGTGAGCATCACATCCGCAATGTCATCGAAGCCGCACTGCTGGCCGGCGGCAAGCCGCTGCAGGCGGCCGATATCGCGCAGTTGTTCGACGAGGACGGCCGACCGGAGAAGGCGCAGATCGTCGAGGGTCTGCGCCAGCTCGAGGCCGAATATGCCGATCGCGGTATCGAATTGAAGGAAACGGCCAGTGGTTGGCGCGTGCAGATTCGTTCGGGTTATGGCCGCGAGGTTGGCCGCTTGTGGCCGGAACGGGCGCAAAAATATTCGCGCGCGTTGCTCGAGACGCTTGCCTTGATTGCCTATCGACAGCCGATTACCCGCGCCGAGATCGAGTCGGTCCGTGGCGTTGCGGTCAATCCGAATATCGTCAAGACCCTCATGGAGCGCGACTGGGTACGTGTGGTCGGACACCGTGATGTGCCGGGTCACCCGGAACTGCTCGGCACGACGCGCGAGTTCCTCGATTACTTTGGCCTGCGCAGCATCGACGAGTTGCCGCCGCTCGCTGAGTTGAAGGCGATGACCGATATCAACCCGCAGCTCGCGCTGCCCTCGCTGGTCGATGAGTCCAGCGTGCTGGTGCCGGTTGCGGAAGGCGGGGCGGAGAGCCCCGCGGCTGCGACCGCGCCGGCGAGCGATGCAGTGCCCGAGGGGCTGCCCGGCCCTGGCGATGAAACCGTCTACGTCTGACGCACCCGGCGAGCGTTTGCAAAAAGTTCTGGCGCAGGCAGGACTGGCGTCGCGCCGTGAGGCCGAAGCCTGGATCACCCGCGGCCGAGTGACTGTCAACGGCGTGCCGGCCGTGCTCGGCCAGCGCGTCAGCGGTCGCGACGAGATTCGCGTCGACGGCCGTGTTGTGCGGCGCAGTCGCGATGCCAGCAAGCTCGGTGCCGAAGACACGGTATTCCTGTGTCACCGGTCGACCGGTCAATCGCTCGCCGAAGAGCTGGTGCCCCGCTTGCCGCGGCGGGCCGGGCGGCGTTTTCTCGCCGTTTCACCGATGCCGCGGATCGATGGTGGCCTTGAACTGCTGACCAGTGACGGTGCCCTGGCCGCACGGTTGCAACGCCTCGTGCGCGAGTGGCCAGTGGAGTTTTTGGTTCGTGTCCGTGGCGCGCTCGAGGACACTCACCAGGCGGCCATCCTGCGCGGTGAACTCGATGATGGTCGCACGCTCGCCGTCGAGTCATTGGAAGGCTCTGAGGAAGACGCCGAGGTCAGCAACCGCTGGTATCGGGTTCGCATCCAGGGCGCGAGCGGCAAGGATATTCGTCAACTGTTTGAGCGCCAGGGCGCGCTCGTCAGTCGCGTGCAACGCACGGCGCTCGGCCCTTTGGCCCTGACGCGAGATCTGAATCGCGGCCAGTTCCGCGCGCTCACGACGGAGGAGGCGGCGCTACTGCGTGGCGCCAAGCGCGCGGCTACTGGGCCGAAAACGCCCGACCGCTGACGCCGCGCGCTTGCGGCCCGAGTAGGGCAATGAAAGGGCTGGTGATGGCTTCAGGCGCGGGCAGCGTATCGGGATTTTCCGATGGGTAGGCTTGACGCCGCATCGGCGTGCGGCAACGGCCGGGGTCGATGGAGTTCACTCGAACGGTCGTCTTCTCGAGTTCGTCGGCGAGCACCTGCACGAAGCCTTCGAGCGCGAACTTCGATACCGAATAGGCGCCCCAGTACGCGCGACCGCGCCGACCGACGCCGCTCGAGGTGCAGATCACGGACGCGTCGCTCGAGGCGCGCAGCGCCGGCAGCAGAACCTGGGTGAGCGCGAACATCGCCGTCACATTGACATGCATGACCTTGACCCAGGTCGGGACATCGAAGTGCTCGAGTGGCGAGAGGATGCCGAGCAGGCCCGCGTTGTGCACGAGACCATCGAGTCGGCCCCAGCGCTGTTCGATGGCTGAGGCGATCGCGTCGTAGTCTCCGGCGACCGCCTTTTCAAGATCAAGCGGCGCGATCAGCGGCTCTGCCACAGCGGTGCCATCTGCGCGGCGCAGCGCCACGATCTCGTCATACACGAGTTCGAGTTTTTTGACGTTGCGGCCGAGCAGCAGCACCTCGGCGCCGCGGCGCGCGCACTCGAGTGCCAGCGCTCGACCGATGCCGCTCGTTGGCCCGGTGATCGCCACGACCCGGCCCGCGAGCTCATCGGCCTCGAGCGGCAACCGGCGTGGATCGAAACTGGTGGTATTCATGAGGCTCCATGCAAAGCGCGGACGGCAACTCGCCAGGCACGAATGGTACGACGCAGCGGTTCGATTCGTCCGAGATCGCCGTGCAACCCGGCCGCGCCACGGGCCAGGCGAGCTGTTCGCTGGGCGAGGCGCGCCCACACGATCGCGCTCGCCAGCGTGCTGTGAGCCGGTCTCGGCACCTCCGCCACGGCGCCATCAAGCTCCGCTTCGAGCTGCGCCAGCCGGTTGTTCAAGCGGTGTCGCGGCTGCTCCCCCAAGGGACGCGTGGTCCAGGTCGCGACCTGCTCGGGCGCTTGCCCAGTGCCGTAGGTGCGCATCGAGTTCGTCGCGCTCGACAAAGGCGATGCAGGCGAGGGCGACACTCGCGTGCTCGGCGAGGGCGCGCAAGTCCGGTGCGCTGCGACCTCGCGCCTCGGCCACACGCGCCAGCGCTACGGCGGCCGGATGGGCGGGTCGCCCGAGGGCGAGCCGCTCCAATTCGTCCGACCACCAGCCGAGCTTGGCGTGACTCACCGTGTGCTCCAGCGTAGGACGCAGTGTGTCGAGAACCTCCTTCTCGATGCTGAACAGGGCCGCTAGGGCAGGGCGGTTCGACAACGGCGCGAACCGCTGTACGAGTTCGCGGTCGAGCGCAATCACGGCACTGCGGGCTTGCGTAGATGCAGCAGGTAGTTGACCGACGGATCGGCGGTCAGTCGACAGAGCGAAGTCACCGGGTTGAATTCGAGCCCAGCAATTTCCTGTGCTTCGAGGCCTGCGCTGCGAGCCCATGCCGCGAGCTCCGAGGGCTTGATCAGACGCTCGTATTCGTGGGTGCCTGCGGGCACGAGGCGGGTGAGGTACTCGGCACCCACGATGGCTACGGCGAACGAGCGCAGGTTACGGTTGATGGTGGATACGAACAGCGAACCGCCGGGTCGTAGCAGGTGGGCGAGCGCGTCGACGGCCCCCGCCGGTTCCGGCAGGTGTTCGAGCATTTCCATGCAGGTGACAACATCAAACCTGCCGGCGGCTTGCTCGGCGAGTGCCTCAACCGACTGCAATCGATAGTCAATGTCGAGGCCAGCGCCCGCGGCGTGCAGCCGGGCGACTTCGATCATCGTGGGGGCCAGATCGACGGCCGTCACCCGTGCGCCGGCGCGCGCAAGGCTTTCGGCGAGCAGACCGCCACCGCAGCCAATATCCGCGACGGTGGCGCCCGCCAAAGCGCAGCGTTCCGTGACGAAGGCGACGCGCACCGGGTTCAGGATGTGCAGCGGCCGAAACTCGCCCTGCTCGTCCCAGAAGCGATGGGCGATCGCGTCGAATTTGGCGAGTTCGGCAGGGTCGGTGGTGGCATGCAGCATGGCATCGAGACTCGGGCCGGAGGCGGGTGTCTATGGTACTATTTCCGCTTCAGTTTCGACTGCGGAATCGGCCTGCCGAATGAGCGAAATCGCGCGCGAAGTACTGCCCGTCAATCTCGAAGACGAGATGCGTCAGTCCTACCTCGATTACGCCATGAGCGTGATCGTCGGTCGAGCCCTCCCGGATGTTCGCGACGGCCTCAAGCCCGTGCATCGCCGGGTCCTGTATGCGATGCGCGAACTCGGCAATGACTACAACAAGCCGTACAAGAAATCGGCGCGCGTCGTCGGCGACGTCATCGGCAAATATCACCCGCACGGCGATTCGGCGGTGTACGACGCCATCGTGCGCATGGCTCAGCCGTTTTCCATGCGCTATTTGCTGGTGGATGGCCAGGGCAACTTCGGCTCGGTTGACGGCGACATGCCGGCTGCCATGCGTTACACCGAAGTTCGCATGTCGAAGATGGCGGGCGAGTTGCTGGCCGACATCGACCGCGAAACCGTCGACTTCGTGCCGAACTATGACGAATCTTTGACCGAGCCTGCGGTGATGCCCTCGCGCATCCCGAATCTGCTCGTCAATGGGTCCTCCGGAATTGCGGTGGGCATGGCCACCAACATTCCACCCCACAACCTGACCGAGGTGGTCAACGCCTGTCTCGCCGTCATCGACGAGCCGGATATCACGCTCGCAGGGCTGATGCAGCACGTGCCGGGACCGGATTTCCCGACGGCGGGCATCATCAACGGCGCGCAGGAGATCGTCTCGGCCTACAAATCGGGGCGCGGGCGATTGTCGATCCGTGCCCGGACACACTTCGAGGAAGTTGGTCGCGGCGATCGCCAGGCCATCGTAGTCACCGAGCTGCCGTACCAGGTCAACAAGGCGCGCCTGATTGAGCGGATCGCCGATCTCGTGCGCGAAAAGCAGATCGAAGGCATCGCCAACGACGGTCTGCGCGATGAGTCCGACAAAGACGGCATGCGCATCGTCATCGAGTTGCGGCGGGGCGAGAACGCCGAGGTCGTGCTCAACAACCTCTACGCGCAGACGCCCCTCGAGACGGTGTTCGGCATCAATATGGTGGCGCTGGTTGATGGTCAGCCGCGCCTGTTGTCGCTCAAGGAAATGCTCGAGGCCTTCCTCCGCCATCGGCGTGAGGTCGTCACCCGACGCACGGTGTTTGATCTGGCCAAGGCTCGCGACCGCGCCCACGTGCTCGAAGGGCTCGCTGTTGCGTTGGCGAACATCGACGAGGTCATCGCGCTCATTAAGCGCTCGCCGACGCCGGCGGAGGCAAAGGTGGCCCTCGTTGATCGGCCGTGGTCTTCGGGTGCGGTGCCGGAAATGCTCGCCCGCGCCAACAACGTCTCCACGCGTCCGAAGGATCTCGCGGCGGCGGTTGGCCTGCAGAGCGATGGCAGCGGCTATCGGCTGAGCGAGGTGCAGGCACAGGCCATCCTCGACATGCGGCTCAACCGGCTGACGGGACTCGAGCAGGACAAGATCGTCGGCGAATACGCTGAGTTACTGACTGAGATCATCGACCTGACCGACATTCTCGCCCGTGACGAGCGGCTGACCGAGGTGGTACGCGCCGAGCTGATCGCCATTCGCGACGAGTACGGCGATACGCGGCGAACCGAGATCAATCGCGACCACATCGATCTGGCCACCGAAGATCTGATCGAACCGCAGGACGTGGTGGTCACCATCTCCCATTCCGGGTACGCGAAGAGCCAACCGCTC
>RGWK01000072.1 GCA_010029775.1 Gammaproteobacteria bacterium | reverse complement strand
ACGTTGGTGCCCGGGCGCAATTGCAGATGCTGACTCGCCTCGATGTGCGGTGTACGCACAAGATCGATGCGGCGCGGATCGATGACGATGAGCTTGGCGCCCTGACGCAGACGCCGCTTCATGCGCGAGGCAAACACCGGATGGCCGTCGGTCGGGTTCGCACCGATCACCACGATGACATCGGCCTGCATGACCGAGTCGAAGTCCTGCGTCCCCGCCGACGTGCCAAACGTCTGTTTCAGCCCGTACCCGGTGGGTGAGTGACAGACGCGGGCGCACGTGTCGACGTTGTTGTTGCCGAACACCGCGCGAACCATCTTCTGCACGAGGAAGGTTTCCTCATTGGTGCAGCGCGAGGAGGTGACGGCGCCAACGGAGTCCTTGCCGTACTGCTGCTGGATGCGACGGAACTCGCTCGCGATCCGCCCGACGGCCTCTTCCCAACTCGCTTCACGCCAGGGTTGATCGATGCGCTCACGCACAAGCGGCGTCAACACGCGATCCGGGTGCGTGGCATAACCCCAGGCAAATCGGCCCTTGACGCAGGAGTGGCCGCGATTGGCCTTACCGTCGTCGTGCGGCACCATGCGCACGACCTCGTTGCCGCGCACTTGGGCCTGGAAACTGCAGCCCACGCCGCAATAGGCGCAGGTCGTCAGCACGGTACGCTCGGGTTGACCGATCTCGATGACGGTCTTTTCGGTGAGCGTCGCCGTGGGGCAAGCTTTGACACAGGCACCGCAAGAGACGCACTCGGAGTCGAGAAAGGATTCCTCGGCACTCGCTGCGATTTTCGACTCGAAGCCGCGTCCCGCCACCGTCAACGCCAGAGTGCCCTGTACTTCGTCGCAGGCTCGTACGCAGCGCGAGCAGACGATGCACTTGGACGCATCGAAGGTGAAGTAGGGATTCGACTCGTCTTTCGGAGCCGTCAGATGGTTCGCACCGTCGAAGCCGTAGCGCACCTCACGCAGGCCCACCGCGCCTGCCATGTCCTGCAACTCGCAATCGCCGTTGGCAGAACAGGTGAGACAGTCGAGCGGGTGGTCCGAAATATAGAGCTCCATCACGCCGCGACGGAGCGACTTCAACTTGCTCGTCTGCGTGTGGATACGCATGCCCTCGGCCACCGGGGTCGTGCAGGAGGCCGGCGTACCGGCGCGTCCATCGATCTCGACGAGGCACAGCCGGCAGGAACCGAAAGCGTCGAGTGTGTCGGTGGCGCAGAGCTTGGGGATCGAGATGCCGGCCTCTGCGGCCGCACGCATCACTGAGGTGCCGGCTGGGACGTCGATGCGCAGGCCATCGATCTCCACCGACACGGTCGTTTCGCTCATCGAAGGGGGGGTACCGAAATCCCGATCCAGCATCGCGTTCATGGGCGGTGAAAGTCCTGCGGAAAGTGGCGCAAGGCGCTCAGCACAGGGAACGGCACGAAACCGCCGAGTGCACAGAGCGACCCGAGCCGCAGTGTATGACACAGATCCTCGAGCAGGGCGAGATTGCTCGCCACATTCTGACCGGCAATGATTTTATCGACGACTTCCATGCCGCGTACCGAGCCGACACGACATGGCGTGCACTTGCCGCAGGATTCGGCGGCGCAGAACTCCATGGCAAAGCGTGCCTGCCGGACCATGTCGACGGTGTCGTCGAACACCACGATGCCGCCATGACCCACGAGCCCATCGCGGGCCGCGAACGCCTCGTAATCAAGCGGCGTATCGAACAACTCGCGCGGGAAATAAGCTCCGAGCGGACCGCCCACTTGCACGGCACGCACGGGACGGCCGGAAGCTGTGCCGCCACCGATGTCATCGACGAGTTCTGTGAGACTGATCCCAAAGGGTGCCTCGAACAACCCGCCATGCCGGATGTTCCCGGCGAGCTGTATCGGCATGGTTCCGCGCGACCTGCCATGGCCGAGGGCCGCGTAGGCCGCGGCACCGCGGATCAGGATCGATGGCACGGTCGCCAACGTCAGCACGTTGTTGACGACAGTCGGCTTGCCGAACAAACCGGCGTGAGCCGGCAGCGGCGGCTTGGCGCGTACCTGGCCGCGCTTGCCCTCGAGGCTTTCGAGCAGCGCGGTTTCCTCGCCGCACACGTACGAGCCTGCACCGATGCGCAGTTCGATATCGCACTCGGCCAGCAGACCGCGCGTGCGCGCGAGCTCAAGTGCCTGCTCGAGTACCCGGATGGCTCGTGGATACTCCGAACGAATGTAGATGAAGCCCTTGCGCGCGCCCACCACGAAGCCGCAGATCGCCATGCCCTCGATCAGCGCGAGAGGATCGCCTTCCATCAGCATGCGATCGGCAAATGTCCCCGAGTCGCCTTCGTCGGCGTTGCACACGACGTACCGAATCGCCGCCTGTGTCTCGCGCACCGTTCGCCACTTGATGCCCGCGGGGAAGCCCGCGCCACCTCGTCCGCGCAGGCCCGAGTCGATGATCGCCGACAGTGTGGCCTCGGCGCCCTGCGCGCGTGCCTGCGCGAGGGCCTGCCCACCGCCGTGGGCGACAAAGTCCTCCCATGACAGTGGATCGACGACGCCGCAACGCTCAAACGTCCAGCGCGTCTGGCGCGCCATGAACGGCTGCGCCTCCGGCGCACCGATGCGCAGCGCATGCGCCCCGCCCTCGAGCCAGCCCGACTCGAACAAGCTCGCCACATCGGCACTCGAGACCGGTCCGTAGCCAATGCGACCTGCGTCGGTGTCCACTTCGACGAGCGGCTCGAGCCAATGCATGCCGCGTGAGCCGGTGCGCACGATTTGCACCGATCGCTTGCGACGGGCGGCCTCATCGGCAATGGCTGTCGCGAGTGCATCAGCGCCGAGTGCAAGCGCGGCGGAATCGGCAGGAACGAAGATGCGACGGGGACTGCTCATGCGCTCAACGTCCGCACCGCTCGAGTGCCGCCGCGAGTCGCGGCCAATCGGCACGACCAACGAGTTCATCACCGACGAGCGCTGCCGGCGCCACCGAACACAGCCCGAGACAGAACACCGGTTCGAGCGTCACGCGCCCATCCGCCGTCGTGCCGTGCCAGCTCGTGCCAAGGTGCGCACAGGCTTCATTCGCCAGCGCGTCGGCTCCCATCGCCTGGCAGGCCTCGGCACGACAGAGCTTCAGACTCGTTCGCCCTGCCGGCGTGCGACGGAAATCGTGATAGAAACTGATGACGCCATGCACTTCGGCGCGCGAGAGGTTCAGCGCCTCGGCGACCTGAGCAGTGGCTTCTTCGGGCAGATATCCGAAAGCGTCCTGCAACGCACGCAGCACCGGCAAGGCCGGGCCGTCGAGATGCCGGTGTGCCTCGATGATCTCCGCGGCCTTGCGCGCATCCCACGCCATCCGATATCCCCTAGAACATGCCGACGACGCGACCGGCATCATCGATGTCGATGTTGCAGGCAGCAGGCGTCGCCGGTAGACCCGGCATGGTCATGATGTCACCGCAGATCATGACGATGAACTCCGCACCGGCCGCGAGACGCACCTCACGGATATTGACCACGTGACCACTCGGCGCACCACGCAACTTGGGGTCAGTGGAGAACGAGTACTGCGTCTTGGCGACGCACACGGGGTAATGGCCGTAACCATTCTCTTGCAGAGTGCGGATGCTCGCGCGCACCTTGGCATCGGCCGTGATGTCGGCTGCTCCGTAGAGTTCGGTGGCGACCTTCTTCATCTTTTGCCACAGCGGCAGGCTGTCTTCGTACATCATCGAGAAGTAGTTCGGTTGTTCGGTCAGGCGCACCACTTCCTCGGCCAGTTGCGTGGCACCGGCGCTGCCCTCGGCGAAGTGCCGCGCAGTGACCACCTTCACGCCGAGATGGCTCGCACGCTCGTGCAGCGCCTGGATCTCGGCGGGTGTGTCCTCGGCACGATGGTTGATCGAAACGAGACACGGCAACCCCATGCGATCGCGCACGTTGGCAATGTGCCGCTCGAGATTGGCCATGCCCTTCTGCAGCGCCGCCACGTTCTCGGCGCGAAGATCAGGTACCTCGACGCCGCCGTGATACTTCAACGCGCGCACGGTCGCCACAATTACGGCTGCCGCCGGCTTGAGGCCTGCCTTGCGACATTTGATATCGACGAACTTCTCGGCACCGAGATCCGCGCCAAAGCCCGCTTCGGTCACAACATAATCGCCGAGCTTGAGAGCCGCACGTGTGGCGATCACCGAATTGCAACCGTGCGCGATGTTGGCGAATGGTCCGCCGTGGATGATCGCCGGATTGTTCTCGAGCGTCTGCACGAGATTCGGCGCGAGGGCGTCTTTGAGCAGCACGGTCATCGCGCCATGGGCCTTCAGATCGCGAGCCAAGATAGGCTTCTGGTCACGCGTGTAGCCGACGACGATCTTGCCGAGACGCTCCTTGAGATCGGCTAGGCTGGTGGCGAGACAGAAAATCGCCATCACCTCTGAAGCGACGACGATATCGAAGCCGTCTTCGCGCGGAAATCCATTGGCCGTGCCACCGAGCGAGGCGGTGATCTGCCGCAGGGCGCGATCATTGACGTCCACCACACGACGCCACGTGATGCGACGCACATCGAAGCCTAGTTCGTTGCCGTGGTGGATATGGTTGTCGATCATCGCTGCCAACAGGTTGTTGGCGAGCGCGATGGCGGCAAAGTCGCCGGTGAAATGCAGGTTGATGTCTTCCATCGGCACGACCTGTGCGTAGCCACCGCCGGCTGCGCCGCCTTTCATGCCGAACACCGGACCCAGCGCCGGTTCGCGCAGACAGACGATAGCCCGCTTGCCGATGCGATTGAGCGCATCGCCAAGGCCTACCGTCGTCGTAGTTTTGCCCTCGCCGGCCGGGGTCGGCGAAATCGCCGTGACCAGCACCAGTTTGCCGTCGGGCCGATCGGCGAGCGAGCGGATGTACGACAGCGACACCTTCGCTTTGTGCCGCCCGTAGGGCTCCAGGGCCTCTTCCGGAATGCCGAGACGATCCGCCGCCAGGGCGGAAATAGGCCGCAACGTCGCGGCTTGCGCGATTTCGATATTGTTCTTCACGAGCTCATCCCCCGTAGGAATGCAGGGGATTTTGGGCGCCCCGCCCGGTCGTCATCGGCCAAAATGCGACATTTCGTAGAGCGGACGCGACTGTGCGGTGGCGCGCGCTCAGAGCCGTCCCGCGGCCTCGTCCTCGCGAATCATGCGCAGGATCGACAGCGCCAGCAGCACACCGACCGCCAGCAGCGGCAGACTCACCACGACCGTGGCCGATTGCACCACCTTCACGCCGCCCTCAACGAACAGCAGGGCGATCGGCGGGATCCCGATGGCGATTGCCCAAAACACCCGATTCCAGCGTGCCGGATCCTCGCCGGCGCGGATGTCGCGGCTCGCCACGGAGGCGAGCGTGAACGACGCCGAGTCGTACGTCGTCACCATCAGAATCGCTGCCACGACCAAAAAGCCCAGCATGGTGAGCGTCGGGAAAGGCAAAGTGGCGAGCACTTCGGCGAGCGCGTACGGGCCGGAGTGTTCACGAATCAACGTGGTCACACTCAGCGTTTGCGTCAACTCGAGGTTCATCGCGTAGTTGCCGAGCACGATGTAGAAGATGCCCGCACCCAAGGTGCCGAATACCAGCAAACCGAGGATCAACTCGCGCAGCGTGCGCCCGCGCGAGATGCGCGTAGCGAAAATCGCCACGAACGGACCGTAGGCCACCCACCACGCCCAGTAAAAAATTGTCCAGCTCTCGACGAAGCCGCTGCGTTCGACGGGATCTGTCCACGTCACCATGCGCACGAACTCCTGCAGCATGAGCCCGAGCGAGTTCGTTCCCATCTGCAAAATAAACAACGTGGGACCCACGGCAACGATATAGAACAGCAGGGTCAGTGCGATCCAAGTGTTCGCATCGGAGAGGCGCTTGAAGCCGCGCTCCAGCCCGAGCCAACTGCTTGCACCGAAGATGAGCACGCTGATGCCGATCACTGTAGCCTCAAGCGCAAAATCGTGCGGTACACCCGCGATCTTGGCGAAGATACCCGCGATCATCGGCGCGGTCAGACCGAGCGAGGTCGCACCGCCGCCGATCAGATTCGCCATGTAGATGAAGTCGATGATGCGCGCGCGAGTGCTGCCGACACCGCCCGGCAGGAAGGGCAGACAACCCGAACTCAATCGCAGATGCGGCTCGCCGCGCATGTAGAACGCGTAGGCGATCGCGATAGTAGGCAGACAAAAGATCGCCCAACCGACCGGACCCCAATGAAAAATGCCATAGGTCGCGGCCCACTCCAGCGCCTCGGTGGAGCGCGGCGCGGCGCCGAGCGGTGGCGCGTCGATGTAGAACGCCCACTCCACCACCGCCCAGTAAATGAGGGTGGCGCCGACACCGGCGCAGAAAATCATGCCGATCCAGCTGAGCGTGCTGTAGTCGCTCTTGCAATCACGGCCGCCGAGCCGGATGGATCCGTGTCGGCTGCAGACGATGTAACCGAGAAAAATCAACAGACCGATGACGTACCACTGGTATAGGAACCCGAGGTTGTGCGTCACACCATCGTAGAGTTGGTTGATGAACGCACCGGCGCGGGCCGGCGCCGCAAAGATGAGAGCGCACACACCGCCAAGCACGAGCGCCGTGATACCGAACACCGGCCAATCGATCGGTGGTTCCCGCCGTGGCGTCTGCGCGCCGGTGTCGTCGCTAGTCCCGCTGCCCACAGTGCAACCTCCCGGGCCGCGGTAGTGCCGCCTGCCTCGTCTCAATGTCCTGCAGCCGTTGCTGCAGGGACGCGGCCGGCGGCGCTGCACGCCGAGTCTCCAGCGACACGTGAATCAGCAACTGCTCGCCCGTCGCAAGCCGCTGCCCCCCCTCGTCAAAAAGTTCGCTGTAGAGGTGCAAGCGCTTGCCGCTGCCCGACAGCAATTGCGTCAGCACCCGAATGCGCGCCCCGGCGTGCACCTCGGCGATGTGCTGCAAATGCGACTCCACGGTGAAATAGCTGTAGCCGGCGGCGATATAACTGGCGTCGCAACCGATGAGCTGCATGAAACGGTCGGTGGCGGCGCTGAAGACCTCGAGGTAGCGCGCCTCGTTCATGTGCCCGTTGTAATCAGTCCAGTCAATCGGCACCGTGCGCGATGCCGTCTCGATGGGCTGCGACCAATCGGGCGCGGGTGTCGCGCGCTGCAAGCGCGCGTCATGCTCGAGCATGATCTGCCCAGAAGCCCAGTTGCGACCCTTCAGCGCGCGCATCATCGCCACAAGATTGTCGTCGCGAATACGCTCGAGCTCACGGATGCTGCGCATGCCGGACTGTGCGTCGGACTGCGAGGAGATTTTCTGCACGAGCGCGTCGTCGAGCTCGGGCACGTCCATGAGCTTGGTCCATGGCCAGCTCAAGCACGGACCGAACTGCGCCAGAAAGTGCGCCATGCCCGCCTCGCCACCGGCGATGCGATAGGTTTCGAACAAACCCATCTGCGCCCAGCGAATACCGAAGCCGAAGCGGATGACATCGTCGATCTCGGTCGTGGTCGCGATGTCATCCTTGATCAACCACAAGGCCTCGCGCCAGACGGCTTCGAGAAACCGATCGGCCACGTGCGCATCGATCTCGCGCCGCAAACGCAGCGGCTTCATGCCCAGGGAAGCCAGCAACTGCATCGCGCGCTGCACGTTTTGCTCGCCTACCGTGGCATGCGGCACCACCTCAACGACGGGCAAAAGGTATACGGGGTTAAAGGGATGGGTGACCATGATGCGGGACGCATCGACGACACCCGCTCCGAGTTCGGAAGGCTTGAAACCCGAGGTGGATGAGCCGATGAGCGCATCCGGCGCGAGTGCCGAGAGAATCTGGCCAAAGACCTTGTGCTTAAGATCGAGCCGCTCGGGCACAGACTCCTGCACCCACGCAGCCCCAGCCACTGCGTCCTCGATGCGCGAGTGATAGGTCAGTTGCCCTTCAGTCGGCAGCGCGACATCGTAGAGCCCGGGCAACGAGCGCCGCGCGTTCGCCAGCACCTCGCCGAGTTTGCGTTCGGCCTCCGGGTCCGGATCGAATACCGCGACGTCCCAGCCATTGAGCAGAAAACGGGCTGCCCATCCGCCACCGATGACGCCGCCACCGATGATCGCCGCGCGACGACTCACGCGTGAGCCACCGGCGCGCGTTTAACGAGACCTAGCTTGCTGCGCACCGCAGCCGGATCAAGTACGCGGGCACCCATGCGCTCGATGATGCCCACGGCGCGTTCGACGAGATCCTCGTTGCGCGCGAGCACGCCCTTGTCGAGCCAAAGATTATCCTCGAGCCCCACACGCACGTTGCCGCCCGCCAGCACGGCGGCTGCCACATACGGCATTTGATCGCGCCCGAGGCTGAAGGCCGACCAGGTCCAGCCTTGCGGAACGTTGTTGACCATGGCCATGAATGTGTTCATGTCGTTCGGCGCGCCCCAGGGCACGCCCATGCACAGCTGCACGAGCGCCGGTCCCTTAAGCACGCCCTCCTCGACCAATCGCTGCGCAAACCACAAGTGACCGGTGTCGAAGGCCTCGATTTCCGGACGCACACCGAGCTCGGTCATCATGCCGCCCATGGCACGCAGCATGCCCGGGGTGTTGGTCATTACGTAGTCGGCTTCGGCAAAGTTCATGGTGCCGCAGTCGAGCGTGCAGATCTCAGGCAGGCAGTCGGCGATCGGGCGCATGCGATCGGTGGCGCTGCCCATGTCAGTGCCTACCGGGTTGATGGGCAGCGGTGCTTCAGGCGGCCCGAGCACGAGATCACCGCCCATGCCCGCGGTCAGGTTGATAACGACATCCGTGTCGGCGTCGCGAATGCGCTCGGTGAGCTCGCGATACAGCGCCGGATCACGACTGGCCTTGCCGGTAAGAGGATCGCGGACGTGGCAGTGGACGACGGCAGCACCTGCCTTGGCGGCAGCGATGGCGCTGGCCGCGATGTCACGCGGCGAGCGCGGGACATGAGGTGAGCGATCCTGCGTGGCGCCGGAGCCAGTGACGGCGCAGGTAATGAAGACCTCTCGACTGAACTGCAGCGGCATGCGAACTCGCCTGTCGTCGGGTTTATCTTGTGTGCCACAATCATGCCACAGCTTGGCTGAAGCGCGAACGGGTACCGACGATGAATTTCTCGCTCACCGAAGAACAGCGCCTGATCGTCCAAACGGCGAACGCATTCGTCGT
>RGWK01000071.1 GCA_010029775.1 Gammaproteobacteria bacterium | reverse complement strand
ACTGGCCGCAACGGGTTCGAGGAGTCCGTTGTCCGGAGCCAGAAACACGTGCGAGCCCGCCTGAACGATGGCGATATCACGCGCCGTACCGACGCCAGGATCCACCACCGCGACATGGACGGAGCCTGCCGGGAAATACTCGAATGAGCGCGCTAGCCAGAATCCCGCCTCCGCCGGCCAATGGGCGAGGATGTCGTGCGTCAGATCAACGATCTTCGCGTCGATGAAACGATCAAGGATGCGACCCTTCATGACGCCTACAAAAGGATCGCGCAGCCCAAAGTCCGAGGTCAGCGTGATGATGCCGGAGGGCTTAAATGAGCTGGTCATGCGTGGCGAGGTCCAGGCGGCGTCCCAAAGTCCAAGGAGGGCAATACGGTATCATCGCCCGCATGACAGCGTCTCTCCTTCCCAACTTCCGGCTCGATGGCAAGATCGCTTGGGTTACCGGGGCATCAAGCGGGATCGGCGCGCGACTTGCCGAAGGCTTTGCTGCGGCAGGCGCCACGGTCGTGCTCGCAGCACGTCGGGCAGATCGATTGCAGGCGGTGGCTGCGCGTATCCACGCTCAGGGCGGCCATGCGGTGCCCGTCGTACTTGATGTGACCGACCCTGCGGCCATTGCCGACGCCTTCGACCGGATTACTGCGGGCACGGGTACCGTTGATGTCATCGTCAACAACGCTGGAATCGCCGCGCCCAGCGTGGTCCTCAAGACCAGCGCTGCGAGCCGCGATGCCACCTTCGCGACCAACTTCACCTCGGCCTGGGACGTCAGCACCGAGGCGGCAAAGCGTCTCATCGCGGCCGGGCGCCCCGGCAGCATCATCAACATCACCTCAGTGCTTGGTCTCGGCGTCGGCGTCGGGTACTCGGCCTACGCAGCCTCGAAAGCCGCACTTGCGCAACTAACGCGCAGCATGGCGCTCGAGTTTGTTCGCTACGGAATCCGCGTCAACGCCTTGGCGCCGGGCTGGTTCGTCACTGAAATGAATGCGCCGTTCTTTGCCACGACTGAAGGGCAGGACTATCTAAGGAAGATACCCCCGGGACGCGCCGGTGAGCTAGATGAACTATTGGGACCGGCTCTATTGCTCGCAAGCGATGCCGGTTCATTCGTTAACGGCGTGATCCTGCCCGTGGACGGCGCCCATCACGTCGCGCTCGTCTGAACACTCGCCTCAGGCGCGGCGGGCGCCGGCGGCACAGACCCCGCCGGATCGGGTGACAACTCGAGACCGATCATCACCGGAATGCCCCGCGCTTCGCTCAAGGCTTGCACGGCGAGATCCCAGTTGATGGCCACTTCAGTCTCGCCGAGCAGCGCATCGAGTCGCTTCTCGAAGTCCTCCAGTGGCACGGCGGTGCTTTGGCCCTGCGCATCGACCGGCGGATGAACCTCGAGCCACACTTCGCCGTCGGCCTTGGTGATCTTAACGGGCTCGTTGATCAAGGCGACCCGTGTGCCCACCTTGACCGCATCAAAGAGCACGGCGTGGCAGCAAACGCTTGCCCGGTATCAGTACGGAGGTGCCCTCACCCGGCAGCCAGGGGTCAACCCCGGGATTCACGCGCAGCAATTCCTCGTAGCCAAGGCTGTAGCGGCGCGCAATCTCGATCAGCGTATCTTCGTAGCGGGTCTGGATGCGCTCGATGGCACCGAACACTTCGCCGCCATCTTCACGCAGCTCGTATTCGACTGCATGCACAGTCTGGCCACCCGTGACCAAGGCTGCACAAAGCAGAAACAAAAATTTGCAAAATCTCACGCGTGTCATTAACCGAGTGCGGTGCCCACAGAGGCGTCCTTCTTGACTGTCTCCAAGACTTCCTTGGGCTCAAGATGTGTCAACCCCAGACGCACAGCGGGCTGAAAGTCCTGCAGGCGCAGTTTCAGCCCGTCGGGATCTTGTTGATGATCGAGGAAGAGTTGCGCCGTTTTCAGCACGTCCGCCAAGCCCGATCGGCTACCGTCGCCGTGAAATTCGATCGCGGCCTCGATGATATTGGTACCGAATCCCCACTGCTCCAAGATTTTACCCAACGCACCCACATGCCACTGCTCGACGATGTCGTCTAGACCTTCAACATCGTCGCGAAATTCCTTGTCGAAAGCCGCCTCCGTGAAGAGGAAAATCCGGCCCACGCCCTGCATCAGTGCACCGAGCAAAGCACCTTCGGAATCGACGCCGCGAACGCGCATCGCCAGCACGTGACTGAAAGTTGCCAGCGTTACGCTGCGCTGCCACACCTCGCCAACTCTTGCTTGCACGAGCTTCAATTCACGACGGTCACGCAGGCTCGACATGGCAAACGCCAAGATGACCGCCCGCAACGAGCGCAGTCCTATACGCACAACGGCGCTGCGGGCATCGGTGATAGCACGGCCACCACCCTGAAACGCCGCCGAGTTGGCCATGCCGATCACCCGGACGGACAGCGCGGGCTCCGACTCGATCATCCGCGCAATGGAGGGCACTGTCACAAAGTCGCTGTCAAGCGAGCGGACCAGCTTCGTCGCCACTTCAGGAAAACAGGCGATCTCCAGCCCGCCCTGCGCCATATCGCGCACGAGCTTGTTGACGAACGCTACGCCCCTCTTTTCAGTCATGACCGTAGGACACCCGCATAACCACGTCGCATGCTACGCGACCCCGGCCATCCGCGACTATGGGAGACGATCAGGGAACAGGAGCCGGCGCGGAGGGCTGCAGCAACTCGCCGCCATTTGGCTGCGGACGAGGCGGCTCGGCTCCACCGCGACCCCCGCCGGTACCCGGAGGACCGAAAGACACGCCACTGCGCGCACCCTCCGGCTCGAGTATGGCGAGCATCACGCGGCGGTTGATCGCGCGACCCTCGGCCGTATCGTTCGATTGCAGCGGCCGCTGCTCCCCGTACCCAATGACGGTCATCAAGGCCGTATTGGCACCGCCCTCGCCGAGCAGCCTCACCACGGCTCCGGCTCGCGCCGCGGAAAGTTCCCAATTGCTTGGGAACTGTGCCGTACTAATCGGCACGTTGTCGGTGTGACCCTGTACGAAAATCGGGTTTTTCAAATTCGCCAGCGAGGCGCCGAGCTTGCGCACGATGTCGTTCGCTTCGCCCGTCATTCCTGCGGAGCCGCTCGGAAACAACAGATCATTACGAATCTCCACTTCGACCCAGTCCGCATGCTGCCGGATGGTGACTTGATCCGTCATGACTTGTCGCTCGAGGGCCTTGGCAACATTGCCTGCGATACCGGACAGGCTCATCCCGGTGTCCATGCCCTGCGCGTCCGTTTTGCGGATCGGGCGTGGGCCCATCGCCTTTTCGGTTTCAGGCATGGTGACCAGATCAGAGGTCGGCATACCTTCACGTATAGACAGGGTGATCGGCATGTCGCGCTGCGGCTCACCGCGAAACGCGGCCATCAGAGCTTCGGACATCACGCGGTACTTGCCCGAGTTCAATGATGACACCGAGTACATCACCACGAAGAAGGCCAACAGCAGGGTGATCAGATCGCCATAAGGAATGGCCCACGCCTCATGGTTTGCATGCTCTTCTTTGCCCTTGCGACCACCGCCGCTCATGGCTTAGTCAAATACCCTTGCAACTTGGCCTCGATAATGCGCGGGTTCTCACCCTCGGCGATGGCAGCGAGACCATCAATGATCATCCCGCGCGTTCGGGCCTGCGCTCCCGACACTTCCTTGAGCTTGGCCGCAGCGGGCAGCAAAAACAGGTTCGCAATGCCGATCCCATACACGGTGGCGGTGAATGCAGCCGCGATACCGGTACCCAATTTGGACGGGTCTTCAAGATTCTGCATGACCGCCATCAAACCGAGCACGGCGCCGATGATGCCGAGCGTCGGCGCGTAGATGCCCATGCCCTCAAAGACCTTCGCACCCGCGTAATCCATGTCGTAACGGGCATCGCTTTCGACCTCAAGCACCTTGCGTACGGTGTCGGGCGCAGCACCATCGTAAACGAGCTCAAGACCGCGTTTAATGAAGGGATCTTGTTCCTTGGCGATCTCGGGCTCGAGTGCCAGAACACCTCGTCGTCGAGCGGCAGAGCTCCACTCGACAAGCCGCTTCACCAGCGCCTCCTGATCTTCCTTGGGAGGCTTGAACAACCACTTCATCATTGCCAACGCACGCTTCACCGAGTGCATCGGCGCATGAATACAGATCGAGGCAATGGTGCCCAGCACCACGATCACGAAGGCCGCGCCGCCGAGCAGGCCCTTGACGCCTGCGCCCTTGAGGATCGCCCCGACGATCAGCGAGAAGAACGCCAGGAACAGGCCAGTGATCGTCAGAATATCCATAGATAACTCTGGGGCTTACTCTGGTCTCGCGGTTTTGCGTCCAGTGCGGTCAGCGAAGTTTACCCTGTCTTGCGCCCGAATCGTCGGTTTCGCGCCAGCCAGCGAGACGGGCCTTGAGACGGGAGACCGCCTGACCATGTAACTGCGACACTCTCGACTCGGTCACACCGAGCACCAGACCGATTTCCTTGAGGTTCAACTCGTCCTGGTAGTACAACGACATGACGAGTTTTTCACGCTCCGGCAGCCCGTCTATCGCCTCGGCGAGTGCAGCGCGAAAGCCACTGTCCGCCACCGAATTCATCGGATCGACAAAGTCGTCGGCTGGGTGGTCGACCTCGACGTCCTCCATGCTCGACAACTGGCAAGTTGCCGCATCCTGCACGATCTTGTGGTACTCCTCGAGAGTCACGCCCATGCGGCCTGCGACATCGGCCGCGACCGCTTCAGCGCCGGTCTCCTGCTCGATCGCCAAAATGGCTTTAGCCACTTCGCGCGAACGACGGTGCACCGAACGCGGTGCCCAGTCGAGTCGCCGCAGCGAATCGAGCATTGCACCGCGGATGCGGATACCGGCGTAGGTCTCGAAACTGGCCCCGCGTCCGGCGGTGAACTGGCCCGCGGCCTCGAGCAAACCGATCATCCCGGCCTGGATGAGATCGTCGACCTCCACCGAGGGAGGCAAACGTGCGCAGAGGTGATAGGCAATGCGCCTGACCAGCTCGGCATGTTTGCGGACAAGGTCGTCCGACTCCGATCGATTGGCCCGTAAATCGGCGTATGTATTGATGGCGTTCATTTGATCACCTGAAGTCGTCGACCTGAGGGTGCAACCAGTCGTTCAGCAAAAAATTCGATGTTCCCGCGGGAGCCCTGCGGCGCCTCCCACTGGCTCGCCTTGCTGACGAGCCGTTTGAGCGCGGCGCCCGCCGCGCTGCCGGGATAGGCGTCGATGACGGGGCGCTGCTCACGAATGGCGCGACGCAGGAAATCGTCATCGGGAATGTCGGCGCTGTGATCCAGCACGACATCAAGAAAGCGATTGGTGACTTTCAGCAAGGTGGCAAAAAGTTGCGTACCGGAGCCGCCCGAACGCGTCATGTTCGTCACGACCTTGAAATGGCGGATGCCGTGTTCCGCGCTGAGCACCTTGATGACCGCATAAGCGTCGGTCACCGAGGCGGGTTCATCACAGACCACCACGATGATGTGCTGCGCAGCCTGCGTCAGTTGCAATACGCCAGGCGAAATTCCCGCCGGCGTATCGACCACCAGAACGTCAATGTCATCAACGAGACTGCTGAAGGCCCGGACGATGCCGATGTGCTCGGCTTCGCCTAAGCCCGCCAAAGCCGAGATGCCAGAGGCTCCCGCAACAATCGAGAAATTCGGGCGCACCGGCGTGAGCACCTCCTCGAGACTGCGCTCTCCGGAGATGACATCACCCAGCGTATATTTCGGCGTCACGCCAAGCATGACGTCCGCATTGGCGAGCCCTAGATCACCATCGAGCAGCAAAGTCTTGCGTCCAGCCAGGGCGAATCCCGTGGCCAGATTGATGCTCAGCGTGGATTTGCCCACGCCGCCTTTGCCGCCCGTGACGGCAATGACCTGCACGCTTCGACGACGATCCATCGGCCCGTCATGCGACATTGATTCGTTCCTCCATCCGCCGCGCCAGCATTTCCTCATCGGCCGTCGCACCATGACGCCGGGCGAGACCGATGGCCGACTCGAGCAGTGTTTCGGCGCGTGCTGGACGCAAATCATCGAGCAATCGCGAACCTTCCATCGTGTACGCCACAGGAATGCCGCGCTCGATCACCGTGGACAGCAATCCACCGAGACTCGTGCACTCATCAACGTGCGTGATTATGCAGGACAACGCCCCAAGAGGTTGATGGGCGGTAGCGATCTCGCGGACGGCTGCAGCTTGAGAGGCCGCGGACAACGCCAGAGCAAACTGCACCCGCTCGCCCCCCTCTCGCAGCCCCGCCAAATGCTGCTCAAAATCGGCGCCGCGGATACTGCGGGCCGGAGTGTCGATCAAGATCAATCGACGCTCGCCGAGTTTACTGAGCAGGGCGGGCAGCTCCCGCATCTCGCCGATGGAAAATACCGGTAATCCCACCAGACGACCGAGTCTGCCGAGTGCCTCTCGACCGCCGAAGCGGGTGTCGCCGGCACTGATGAGTGCGGCACTACCCGTACCGTTGCGCATCACCCAGCGGGCAGCGAGCGCAGCGAGCGCCGTCGTCTTGCCACTACCGGCCGGGCCAACGAGTGCCACCACTCCGCCCTTCTCCACCCACTCATCGCCGCGTACCGGGATGCGGGCAGCGAGCGCGGCCATGGCGCTCTGACGCACGCCGTGCAATTCCTCGACGGCGGGCAGGTTGCTGAGAATGTCCTTGACGAGTTCACGCGTAAATCCAAGCTCCGCCAACTCGCGCGACAATTCGGCGATGGCAGGTGAGCGACGCGACAGATCGTTCCAGGCCAGAGAGGCCAACTGCATCTCGAGCAGTCGCCGCAGCGCCTTGATTTCACCATCAAGGGCGGCAACGCTTTCGCGCGTGTCAGCGGGCAGCGAATCGATACCCAGTTTGGCGAGAACCGGAGCAGCCTCTGCATCGGCCGCCGCCGTGCCGACCCGGGATTGAACTACGTTAAGCGTCGGCATGGCCGGTCGTGCGATCGGTTTGGCACGAGCCGCTGGCTCAGCCGCCGCCTTCGCCTCGAAACTCTTCGGATTGATCGGGCGTTCGGATCCCGCACGGGCTGCCACCGGCATCCCATCGGCGTTGACCGTTGGAAACACTGCGCGGCGGACCGTCGCGTTCGAGGACGCTGCAATCTGCGCGGGCGGCAAGGCGGAACCCATACTATCAATGGGCGCCGACTGGTCGGCTGCCACCGTAAGCTCGATCTGCCCCTTGACGCGGCGCGTCGAGAGAATAACGACATCCGGACCGAGCTCATCGCGGACCTTCGCAAAGGCACTCCGCATGTCGGGGGCAATGAAGCGTCGAATATTCATTTGGGTTCTGCCTTAAGTACCAATCGTGCTAACCAAACGCACCTTCCGGTTATCCGGGATCTCGTTCCACGCGATCACCTGCATCTGGGGAACCGACGAGCGCAGGAACCGTGCGAGCACGGGTCTGAGGGTCGGCGAAACCAGAAGCACCGCCGGCTGACCGGCCATTTCTTGACGCTGAGCGACATCCTGCAATCTTCCTTGCAATTTTTCTGCCAACCCGGGCTCCAGACCCGGCGTAGCGGCACCAGATGCCACCGAATTGGTGAGCATTTGCTCCAAGGGAGCGTCGAGCGTGACGACAGGCAATTCTGTTGCGTTGCCAGCGATGTCCTGGATGATCTGTCGTGACAGCGCGATACGAACTTGAGCGACCAACGTTTGCGGGTCTTGGGTCCGGCCCGCGTGCTCGGCCAGAGTCTCGAGGATGGTTCGCAGGTTACGGATCGACACCCGTTCCGAGAGCAGACCCTGTAGCACCTTGACCACGACGCTGAGCGCCAGGGTCTTGGGCACCAAATCCTCAACCAACTTGGGACTGCTCTTGCCAAGGTTCGTCAGCAGTTGCTGGACCTCTTCGTGGCCGAGAATCTCGTGCGCGTGAGCGCCAATAACCTGACTGAGATGGGTAGCCACCACCGTCGTGGCGTCGACCACGGTGTACCCCATCGACTGTGCTTGCTCGCGGGTTGCCTCGGTGATCCAGAAGGCCTCCATGCCGAACGCCGGATCCCGCGTCTCGATGCCATCAATCAGACCGAACACTCGACCCGGGTTGATGGCGAGTTCGCGATCCGGCATCACGGTGCCCTCAGCCACCGGCACGCCGGCGAGCTGAATGCGGTAAGCGTTCGGCGCCAGCTCCAGGTTATCTCGAATGTGTACGGCAGGCACCAGATAGCCCAGTTCCTGCGACAACTTGAGGCGCACGCCGCGGATGCGCGGCAAGAGTTGGCCGCCCTGATCCTTATCGACGAGCGAAACAAGGCGGTACCCGACTTCCAGTCCGATGAGATCCACCGGGCGAACGTCTTCCCAGCTCAGCTCTTTCTTCTCGGTTGATGCGGGCGCCGGTTCGAGCGCACCACGCGCCGCCTCGGCCGCCGCCGTCGCCGCATTGCGACGGGCCATCCAAAAAGCCCCGTAGCCACAGAGACCGGCCATGGAAAGGAACATGACGTTCGGCATACCCGGAATGAGCCCAAGGATGCCGATCACGCCTGCCGCAATACCCAGCAACTTCGGATCGCCCACCAGCTGCCGAGTCACCTCACCGCCCATGTCCTGATCGCGCGACATGCGGGTGACAATGACGGCCACCGCGGTAGAGAGCAGCAGCGCCGGGATCTGCGCGACCAAGCCATCACCGATCGCCAGCAACGTGTAGCGCTCGGCCGCGGCGCCGAGGGCCATGTCGTGCATTAGCGGGCCAATCACCAGTCCGCCCAGCAGGTTGATGATCAGAATCAAAATGCCGGCGATCGCATCGCCGCGAACGAATTTGCTGGCGCCGTCCATGGAACCATAGAAATCTGCTTCTGCGCGAACCTCCACGCGACGCGCTCGAGCCTCGTCCTGGGTCAAGAGGCCCGCATTCAGATCGGCGTCGATGGCCATCTGTTTGCCGGGCATCGCATCGAGGGTGAATCGCGCAGTCACTTCCGACACGCGTCCCGACCCCTTGGTTATCACGACAAAGTTGATGATCGTCAGGATGATGAAGACCACCAGACCGACGGCGTAATTGCCACCGATGACGAACTGGCCGAACGACTCGATGACGTGACCGGCCGCCTCGGTGCCCGTGTGGCCATTAAGCAGCACGACACGCGTCGACGCCACGTTCAATGCAAGGCGGAAGATGGTTGTCATCAACAGTACGGTCGGGAAAATCGCGAAATCGAGCGGCTTTCGCACCGA
>RGWK01000008.1 GCA_010029775.1 Gammaproteobacteria bacterium | reverse complement strand
CCGTTTTCGAAGCCGCTGCGCGTCATGCGGAAGTCGCGTCCGTCGACCACGAGCTCGGCGCCCTCGGCGACGCCGCGATCGATGTAGCCGCGGACTCGATCGAGATGGGCACGGGTGACGAGCGGGCCCATCTCGGCCGTTGGGTCTGTTCCGGGCCCGATCTTCAAGGCCGAGAGGCGCGCGACCAGCCGTTGCCGCAGTCCTTCGGCGGTCTGCGCGCCCACGGGGACGGCGACAGAGATGGCCATACAACGCTCGCCCGCAGATCCGAAGGCTGCGCCCATCAGCGCATCCGTCACCACATCGAGATCCGCGTCCGGCATCACGACCATGTGATTTTTTGCGCCGCCGAGCGCTTGCACGCGTTTGCCTTGTGCGGCGCCGGTGGCATAGATCTGTCGGGCAATGGGCGTTGAGCCCACGAAGCTCAGCGCGTCGACACCCGGGTGGTGCAGCAGCGCATCGACGGCGTCTTTGTCGCCCTGGACGACGTTGAACACGCCCGGCGGAAAACCCGCCTCGCTGACAAGGCGCGCAAGCAGTAATGACGCCGAGGGGTCGCGCTCGGAGGGTTTCAAGATGAACGTGTTGCCGCAGGCCAGAGCAACCGGGAACATCCACATCGGCACCATGGCGGGGAAGTTGAACGGCGTGACGCCGGCCACGACGCCGAGCGGCTGCCGCAGTGCATGGCTGTCGATGCCGGGGCCGATGTTGTCGGTCACTTCGCCCTTGAGCAGCTGCGGCGCCCCGCAGGCAAACTCGACCACCTCAAGTCCGCGGGTAACTTCGCCCCGCGCGTCGGAGAGCACCTTGCCGTGTTCCGAACTGATGAGCGCTGCCAATTCGTCAGCGTGGGCTTCGAGCAAGTCACGCAGCTTGTTCATCAGCCGCGAACGGCGCAAGGGACTCGTAGCGGCCCACCCGGGAAATGCGGCGCGGGCGGCTGCAACGGCGGCATCGACCGTGGCTCGATCTGCGAGCGCGACATTCGCCGAGTGCGCACCGGTGGCCGGGTTGAATACCGGTGAGGTACGCGCGGTCGCGGCAGCGCTCGAGGCACCGCCGATGAAATGGCCGATTGTGTTCACGATGTCCCTGTCTTGTAGTAACCCCGAGGCAATTCTACCTCAGAGACCACGGCGCTCGAGCAAGCGCAGCAGCGCAGGCCAGACCAGATCGGCGGCATTCGGGTCGTTGATCAGGTGCGAGGCCTCGGTCGCCGGCGGTGCGTTGAACTGCCGCTCGGCCTTGCGGCATATGTCTTCGTCGGGCACCACCAGAGGCTGTCCGGTGCTTTGCGCTGCGATCTGTATTTCGCAGGCTTTCTCGAGGTAGTACATGCGCTGGAACGCCTGTGACACGCTGGTGCCGACGGTCAGCAGGCCGTGATTACGCAGGATCATCACGGGCTTGTCGCCGAGATTGCGCACCAGCCGCTCACGCTCTTCGAGATCGTAAGAGATGCCTTCGTAATCGTGGTAGGCGACGCGTCCGTAGAACTCGAGTGCGATTTGGTTGAGAGGTTGCAGACCGTCGCGCTGTGCAGCCACGGCACAGCCGGCCAGGGTGTGCGTGTGGATGATGCAGTGTGCGTCTTCGCGGGCCGCATGGATCGCACCGTGGATCACGAATCCTGCAAGATTGATCGGCGCTGCATCGGCATCGACGGGGGTGCCCTCGGCATCGATCAGTACCAGATCCTCTGCGGTAATCTCGTCCCACATCAAGCCGTACGGGTTGATGAGGTAGCGCCGCTCCGGGCCAGGCACACGCAGCGTGCAGTGCGTGTAGATGAGATCGGTCATGCGGTAGTGCGCAAGCAGACGATAGCAGGCAGCGAGATCTTCTCGCAGTCGCTGGTGCTCGCGCGTGGCGGTCGCGCTAGTCATGTGCGTTACTCGGATGGCGCCAGTCGATCGGCGCGATCTTCGGCAGCAGCACGACCCAACCGACAAGACCCAGCACGTTGATCGCCGCGGCCAGCAGGAATGCCCGGTCGTATTCCCCTGTCGCACCGATGATGAAGCCGGTTACGGCCGGGGCGATGAGTCCGGCGAGATTGCCACACATGTTTTGCACTCCAACCCACCGGGCCGCCGCCGTCGGGCCCGCAAGGATTTGCGGGATCGCATAAGTGCCGGGCGAGCCGATGCCGATGATCAGCTGATAAAAATACAGACAGGCGATCGCGCCGGCCACCGGCAGCGTGACGATGCCGATCATGCAGACGATGCCGAACAGGTGGTAGGCCGCCATGATCGACTTGTGCGTGAGACTCGCCGAATGTCCGCGCCCGATCCAGCGATCGATCGCCCAACCCGACCCGAGCGCGGCGAGGGCGTTGATGAGATAGGCGCCTGCGGCAACCGTCGCCATACTGGCGAGCGAGAAGCCGCGTGCGCTGACGAGGTATGCCGGCAGCCATGCGAGGATCAGGTAGTAGGAGTAGTTCATCGAAAACAGGCCGAGCGATGTGCCCCACAGTGCGCGCTCGCCAAGGATGCGGCGGAGGGGAGGGCCTGAATCGACGCTGCCCGCGGGCGGTCGAGGTTCGTGCACCACGAGCCGCCGCCAGGGCAGCAGCCATAGCAGCGACAGTGCGCCGAACAGCACGAACACCGGCCGCCAGCCGTACTCGGCCATCAGCAAGCCGCCTGCCAACGTGCCTACGGCAGGGCCGATGAGATAGCCGAACGCCACGACCCCATTGGCGATGGACAGCTGGGATGTCGGCACGCCGATGACCAGCAGACGCGACATGCAGGGGAAAGACACGCTCTCGCCGAGCCCGAGCAACAGGCGTAGCAGCAGCAGGGCGATGAACGAGGCTGCGAACCCGCTTGCGAAGGTTGCGAGTGACCAGATCACCAGACCCACGGCAAGCACCTGGCGCGCGCCGTAGCGCTCGGCGAGCCACCCCGCCGGAACCATCGCAGCGACGTAGGTGAAATAGAACGCGGACAGCAATACGCCCAGCCGCTCGGGCGAGAGTGCGAATTCCTGCTGGATGAGCGTTGCGGCGGTGGCGAGGTTGCCGCGATCGACGTAACTGATGAACAGCGCCAGCCCCGCCACGAGAGTGACCCTCGTGGCGGAACTGGGAGCTTGAACCAAAGGCAGAGTGCCTTAGAACTTCTGCGTGAACTTCAGGCCGAAGGTTCTCGGCTGTGGGCGTATGCCGTACGGCTGCACACCACACACGGACTCGGCACACTGCGAGGTCTTGTAGAGCGCGGCGTCTTCATTGCCGACGTTCTGCACGAACAGCTCGATCGTGTAGTTGTCCTTGCCAATGCCGGCACTGAGGTCAGCCGTCGTGTTCGCCTCGATGTCGCCGATGATGGCGTTGGCATCGAGTGCGAGTCTCGAAGGTGCCTTGCCTGCGTGCGCTACAGAACCTTGCAGGTGGGCATCGAAGCTGCCCACATTGAAGCTGTAGCGCGCCACCACGTTGCCCTTGAACTTGGGCGTGATGGGCAGCTGCGTCCCCTTCGGTGCGTTGACCGAGACCACGTTTCCGGCTGCGTCGAAGTTGGCGTAGTCGTCCTTCAGCTCCGAGTCGTAGAACGCGGCCGTTGCCGAGAGCAGAAGGTTGTCGGTGGCGAGCCACTGCAGCTGCGTTTCGAGGCCATTGACCTCAGCCGAGGGGCCGTTCGCAACCTGCGTGATGCCGTTGGCCCCCTGGAAGGAGATCTGGAAATCATCCCAGCTCTGCAGGAAGAGGGCGCCGTTGAATTGCAGCCGATTGTCGAACCACGTGGTCTTCCAGCCAAGTTCGTAGTTGGTGAGGAAGTCCGAGATGTAATCGCCCGCAAACGGATTACGGTTGATGCCGCCGGGACGATAGCCCTCGGACCACGTGGCGTACAGCATCACGTCGTCGTTGACGCTCCATCGAAGGTTCACGCGTCCGATGTGCTCGCTCTCGGCGATGCCCTTGTTGACGTTGCGACATGGGGCATCGTTATAGGACGCCTGCGACTTACAGCGATACTCGCCGTTGCGCGACCACCCCTGACCCACGGGCGAGAAGGCGCCCGAGCCGCCGTTGGCGACGGCACCCGGCTCCGACCCGGTCGGGGCGCGAGCTGGGCTGAACCCGAGTCCGAAGCCGAAGAAGCCATCTACAGTCACTTCAGGCTTGAAGAACCGCGCACCGACCGTGAGTTCGAGATTGTCGGTGATGTCGTACGCGAGTTGTCCAAATACCGCCTTGTCAGTGTCGATGCGATCGAAACTGTTGAGGTAGACGACACCCGGATACTTTCGGCCGTTCGGTTCATCGCGATTGAGCAGCATGGCATCGGCGAGCCCGGCGATGTTGCCGAAGGGCTGCTGGAAATCATGCTTCTGCTTTTGATAGAAGAAGCCAAGCACGCCGCGCAGTCGCTTGGTCGAGTCGGAGCTGATGCGCAGTTCGTGGCTGGTTTTCGTGTAGCCGTCGTTGTTGATGAAGCTGTGCGCCGGGTTGGGGCGCCCGCCGGCGTTGTTGAGGAAGAGTCCTGCAAAGTACCCGCTCGTGTACAGGTTGTCGTACCAGTACGAGTAGTCCGAGTAGTCGAATGAGGCGTCGACGTCGCGATTGAGGTAGTTGCCGGCGTAGGTGAGATCGAAGTTGCCGAGCTGCCCTTCGATGGTCAGGCCGGCCTGATACCACTTGTCGCGCGAATACTCGTCGCGGAAGTGCTTGACCGCATATTGCCCCGGGGCAAAGTTGCTGAGGTCATCGCCCCAGGATCCAAGGCTCTCCTGATCCTGGTACTGCACGCTCGGGGTGAGGGTCCAGTTGTCGTCGAGTTCAACACGCAGCGCCGCGCGGGCACCGACTGTCTCGAGCGTGTTGTAATCGTCGCGTGCGAGCGCCGTGTTATTGACGGTGAAGTTGTCGGCCGCGGTGCTGACATCGCCCGGGTAGAGGCGCGTCCCCTTCAGGTTGTCGATCCAGCCGGCTTCCTTGGTTTTCCAGCCGACGAGTCGCAAGGCGGCACGCTCGCTGATGGGGAAGTTGACGAAGCCCTCGGCGACATAGCCGTTGCCACCCTCGCTAACGCGATTGCCCTCGAGTGCGTAGCCCGCGGAGAACTTACCGACTTCCGGCTTGTTGGTGATGATGCGGATGGTGCCCGCTTGCGAACTGGCGCCATACAGCGTGCCCTGCGGACCGGCGAGCGCCTCCACACGCGCGATGTCGTACAGGTGCAGATCGAGATTGCCTTGAATCGTGGTGACCGGCTGCTCATCGAGATAGGTGCCTACGCTCGGCAGCGAGGTGGTCGCTTGTCCATCGCCGCCCGTCACGATGCCACGCATGTAGATCGCGGAGAATCCGGCGCCCGCACCGATGCTCGGCGTCGAGGCGACGCTTGGCAGCATGCGCACGTAGTCGGTGAAGTTGCGAATGTTCAGCTCTTCGAGCTTCTCGGTGCCGATCGCCTCGATGCTGATGGGCACATCCTGCAGGTTCTCACTGCGCTTTTGCGCCGTGACGACGATTTCTTCGAGACCACCGCTCTCTTGGGCTGCGGCGATGTGTCCGCCGAGCGCAACGATCACCGCGGCGGCGATCGGTGAATAGACGCGTGCGACGGGCATGACGGAACGTGAACGCTGAATGCGGCGTGTTTTCATGACAAACGGCTCTCCCCGAATGAATCGACCCCTAGTCGAAGACTACGCCAACTGCGCTCGCTGGCAAAGGCCTAGCGGACCTCGGCGGGTGTGTCCGGGTAGGCCTCGAGTACTGAGCCGAGCGCTTCCCGGAGGGGGGTCAGCCAGGGGTCGAACTGCCGCCACTGGTCCACCCCCTCGCGGTAGATGGGTCGGCGGACCTGCTCGGAGCTTGCGGTGCGCACCGGCCGATCGTTCTCGAAAAAGCGCAGACAACCGGGTTCGAACGGCAGGCCGCAGTATTCGAGCAGCCGTCTCACCTCCGTCTCGGTGTCCTCGACGAGCTGCTCGTAAATGACCCGGTGCACCCGCCCCGGCAGTACGGCGTCAAAATGCGCCATCAGTTCGACGTAATCCCGGTAGTAACTGCCCATCTCGGCGAGGCCGTAACTGAAGCGCTGGCCTTTGGCATACAGCTGCTTGAAATTCGAAAAGCAGCAGCCGAGCGGGTGCCGGCGGGCATCGATGATGCGGGCGTTGGGCAGGATGCTGTGAATCAGCCCGACGTGCAGGAAGTTGTTGGGCATCTTGTCGATGAAGTAGGGGCGATCCGTCTTGCGGTAGACCCGCGTGCCGGTCAGATAGCGCTCGCCAAGCTCGCGCAGGCCGGCCGCGTCGGTGCGGGCCAGCACTTCTGCGTAACCGCGCAACTCCGCATCGTCCGCGCGGGCGCGCAGATCGCGGGCCAAGTTGATGATATTCGGCAGCTCCGCGGTGCCCTCCACGGCCGAGTGGCTGGCGAGGATCTGTTCGACGAGCGTTGAGCCTGCGCGGGGCATGCCGAGGATGAAGATCGGCGCACTCGATTCGTGACCCTGGCCGCTGCGCTCGGCAAAGAATTCCCGCGTGAACAGGGTTTTAAGGCGGCGCATGCGCGCCGTGTTCAGTGGTTGATCGTAGGGCAGGCGCTTGCGCTGCAGGGCGTTGCCCTGCTCGTAATGCTCAAAGGCGAGGGCAGCCTCGCCCGCATCCTCGTGAGCCTTGCCCAAAGCAAAGTGGAAATTAAGCCGGTCGGCATCGCCCAAACGAGGATCTGCCAGCCGGGCACGCATGGTGGCGAGATCCTCCGCCGTGAAGCGGAAGGTCTTGAGGTTCGCAAGGCTCCAGTACGCCTCGCCGAGTGTCGGCTCGCGCGAGATGCACTGACGGTAGGCTGCAATGCACTCCTGCGGGCGACCCGCGGTCTTTAGCACATGCCCGTAACTCAACCAGACCTTGGCGTGGCCCGGGTATTCGCGCAGCAATTGCGCGTAGAGAGTGCAAGAGCGCTCGACCTCGCCCACATGGCTCAGCACCACCGCATGCAGATTGCGGTATCCCGGATTCTGCGGGTCGACGGCAAGCAGGCGTTCGAGTTCCGCCAGCGCAAGGGCGGCCTGATTGCGTCGATGCAGCAGCACCGCATGGTTGTAGCGCGCAGCGGTGAAGTTTGGCGCAAGCTCGAGGCAGCGCTGCAGCAGATTTTCGGCCGCCTGATCCTGCCCGCAGCGCACCGCGACTTCGGCCAGCATGCGGATCGCCGCGACGTCCGTCGGTGCAGACTTGAGGTGGCTCTTTAATAACCGCTCTGCCTGCGGAATGTCGTTGGCGAGCATGGCCGTGGCTGCCTGACGCAGAAGCGGATCGCGAGTCGCGCATTGAACATGGCGGGAGTAGGCGAGGTCTGCCTCGGCCGTTTGGCCGATAGCCATCAAGTGATCGGCGAGCACCCGCCAGGCTTCGGGGTGCTCCGGATGCCGCCGAACAATCTCGAACAGCGCTTTGAGGGCGTTGTCCCCCTGGCCAGCGGCAGCGAATTGGCGCGCCTGCGCCAAGGCCGTATCAATGGGACTCGCGGGAGCCTTTGCCTCGCTCATGAGGCCGAATGCTACCCGAAAGGCCGAGATTAAACGTTCGAGTCGGGAGCGGCGGCCTTCCGCCGCGCCATGAAGTCGAGCAGTGCGTCGTCGATGGCCGGGTCGAGCGGCGGCGCGACGTATTCTTCAAGCATGCGCTTGTACTGCCGGTTGGCCCGCTGCGCCATGTCGAGGGCGCCTTCCGCATCCCATTGTTCGAAGCTGTTGTTGTCGGCGAGCGGCGAGCGGTAGAACGCGGTTTCGAAGTTGGCCTGAGTGTGTGCACAACCCAAGAAGTGCTTGCCGGGGCCTACTTCGTTAATGGCGTCCATCGCCTGCCCGTTCGGCGAGACATCGACGCCCGCGAGCATGGTGTGGAACATGCCGGCCTGGTCAACATCCATCATGAACTTCTCGTAGCCCATCGCGAGACCGCCCTCGAGCCAGCCGGCGGTGTGCAACACGAAATTCACGCCTGCGAGCACCGTAGGCAGCATGGTCTGTGCCGATTCGTAGGCCGCCTGTGCATCCGCAATCTTTGAAGCACAGAGGCCGCCGCCCGAGCGGAACGGCACGCCGAGTCGGCGGGCGAGGGCGCCCATGACATAGAGCACCAGAGCCGGTTCCGGGGTGCCGAAGGTAGGCGCGCCGGATTGCATGGACATCGACGAGGCGAAGCTGCCGAAGATTACGGGAGCGCCCGGATTCAACAATTGGACGAGTGCCATGCCCGCCAGCGCTTCGGCGAGGGTCTGTGTGGCCGTGCCTGCGACCGTGACCGGTGCCATGGCCCCGGCGAGAATGAACGGCGTGATGAGGCAGCCTTGGTTCGCACGCGCGTAGACCTTGAGTGCCCCCAGCATCGTGGCGTCGTAGGTCATTGGCGAGTTGACGTTGATGAGGCTCACGAGCGCCGTGTTCGGCTTGCCGCTGAGCGGATCGATGTAGCGCTCGCCCATCGCGATCTTCGCCATCTCGACGGAATCCTCAGCGCGCTCTGGTGCCGTGACCGAACCCATGAACGCCTTGTCGCTGTACTTGATGTGGCTGTACAGCATGTCGAGGTGGCGCTTGTTGACCGGCAGATCCACCGGTTCGCAGATGGTGCCGCCGGAGTGGTGCAGCGAGTTCGCCATGTAGGCGAGCTTGACGAAATTGCGGAAGTCCTCGATGCGTGCGTAGCGGCGCCCTTCATCGAGGTTACGCACGAATGGCGAACCGTAGGCCGGCACGAACACCGTAGCGTCACCGCCAATGCGGACATCCCGCGCCGGGTTGCGGGCGATCTGGGTGAACTCACGTGGTGCGTTGCGCTGGATCAGCTCGCGGCACATGCCCGCCGGGAACCGCACGCGCTCTCCGTCAACCTGTGCCCCGGCCTTGCGGAACACGTCTAGAACTTCTGGATCCTCGCGAAACTCAATGCCGGTCTCCTCGAGAATGCGATCGGCGTTGTGCTCGATGACAGCGAGGCCGTCTTCGCCCAGCACCTCGAACCGCGGGATTTTGCGCACGATATAGGGCACAGAGGCTGCGCCGCGGGCGGTACGGGCCGCGCGCTTGGCATCGCGCGCGTTGGGGCGGCGGCCTGCAGCCGGAGTCGTCGAAGTGTCGGTCATAATTCAAAAATTATGGGCAGGCCGGGGGGTAGGGACTGACCCAGAAGCGGCATCCGCTTGCCCAAGCGCGTCAGTACCCGTCTCGGCGGTACTCGCCGCCCGCGATGGGGTAGTAGTCACCCTTGTCGGCGACGAAGATATGGCCTGCCAGTTCAAGGCCCGACGGGCCGTCGATGGCGCCGACGCACACGGAGGTCGTGGTGTCGCCGTCCCGCTTCCAGAACAGCGTCGATCCGCATCGTCCGCAGAAACCGCGCCTAGCGGTGTCACTCGCCCGATACCAGCGCAGCGTGGAATCCGCCGCGAAGTGCAGGTCAGCGTCGGCGGTGTGCGTGGAGGCCCAGTGGTGCCCGGTTTGCTTACGGCATTGCGTGCAATGGCAGGCGATAACCCCGTCGAGCGGACCGCGGAGCTCGAATCGCACTTCGCCACACAGGCAGGATCCCGTCTTCATGGTTGATGCTCCTTTTGCAGACGAGCGATGTGCTCGGGGCCAACGCCGCAGCAGCCGCCGAGGGCGCTCACACCCATTGCGCGCCATTCGCGGGCGCGACGCGCGTAGTCATCCGGTGAGACATCGACGAACTGCCAATCGGGAGCCGCGTAATGTCCGCACTCGGGGTACGCCGCCAGCGGTCCCTGCCAGTGCCTGCGCAGTACCTCGAGTGCCGGCGGGGTATCGTCAAGGGAGCTGTGCATGATGCCCATGACATCGGGGCCAAGCGCGGCGAGGCCGGCGGCCACCGGTTCGAGGTCGGCGTCCGGGCGGCCGAAGCCGACCAGGCGCCCGTCGGGTGCGCGCTCCACCGATACGCCGATCCACACCGGCAGTCCGCTTGCCAGAGCCGCCTCGCAGGCCCACAGCGAATAATCAAGATCGCGCATCATCTCCATGATGATGAAGTCGCAGCCGCCCGTGCGCAGGCTCGCCGCCTTACGCGCAAACAAGGCCCGCGCTCCGGATTCGCTCCAGTCTTGCTGCAGTTGAGTGCGATCGGAACCTGGCACGGTCGGGCGCATGGTCGACATCGAGCCTGCCACGAGTACCGCGGGTCTGTGGTGTCGCACCGCGGCTTGGCGGGCTAGAGTGATGGCCGCAGCGTCGAGGCGCTCGAGATCGTCAATACGGCCAAAGAAATCGAGCAGCAACGGACTGCTCGCAAAGGTGTTGGCCGTCACGATTTGCGCACCGGCCGCCAGATAGGCCTCGTGCACCTCGCGCACGATCTGCGGGTGGCTGAGATTGACCTCGGCACACCAGAGTTCGGTGCTCATCGGCGCGCCGCGACGCTGGATCTCGGTGCCGACTCCGCCATCGAGAAGCGCCGTTTCGCCGCGGCGCAACTGCGAGATCAGATCCGCATAGAGTTGAGTGCTCAAGAGAGTTGTTCAGCCGCGATGATCAACCACGCATGCGCTGACCAGTCGGGTCGAAGGCGGGCGCTGTCAGGCGCACGGCGGGTCGACGATCGCCGATCAGTTCGATGGCAAATCCGCTGGTCGCCTGTGCGGACTCGCGGTCAACATAGCCGAGCGCGAGAGACTTGCCGACCGAGTGCCCGTACGCGCCCGAGGTGACCCAGCCCACGACTTTGCCGTCGAGCCAAATCGGTTCGTCGGCGATGGCGTCGCAATCGGTAGCGTCGACTTCAAGCGTGATCAGCTTGCGTTCACCACCGCCGGTTTTCTCGGCGACGGCGGCCTCGCGACCGACGAAGTCGGCTTTTTTCAGATCGACGAAGCGATCGAGCCCGGCCTCGTAAGGACCGTAAATGGGGCGGTACTCCCGCGCCCAACTGCCGAAGCTCTTCTCCATGCGCATGGAATTCAGTGCGCGCCCGCCGAAGTGCCGCAGGCCGAGCGGTTTGCCTGCTGCGATGAGACGGTCGTACAGCTCGCGCTGGTATTCGCTCTTCACCCAGATCTCGTAGCCGAGATCACCGGTGAAGGAGAGTCGACCGACGAGCGCCGGCACGAGGCCAACATCCATAGCGCCAAAGGACATGAAGGGGAACGCTTTGGTCGAGAGGTCCTCATCCACGAGCGACTGCAGCAGCTCTCGCGAGGCCGGGCCCGCGAGCGCAAAGCCGAGCCACTCCATGGCGCAGGCGCGAACCTGCACGTTGTAGCCCGCGAGTCGCGCCTCGAACCAGCGCTGGTAGAAGCGTTCTGCCGCGTAGGTGCCGACCAGCAGGAAGCGCTCGGCGGCGGCACGGCAGATGGTGAAATCACCGATCAGCTTGCCGCGCTCGTTGAGCATGGGTGTCAGCACCACGCGGCCGATGGCCGGAACCTTGTTCGCCATGATGTGCGACAGCCAGCGCTCCGCATCGGGTCCTGTGACCTCGAACTTGCCGTAGTTCGAGATTTCGATGAGGCCCACGGCGTCGCGCACGGCACGGCACTCGGCCGCGACATGCGCATGCGCGCTCGAGCGGCGGAAGGTGACTTCTTCCTCGGCGGGCACGCCCTTGGGCGCGAACCACAGCGCATGCTCGAGGCCGCAGTAGTCGCCCCACAGCGGATTTTCGGCCTGCATCCGGTCGTAGACCGGTGTGGTCTTGAGCGGCCGCGCCGCCGGCAATTCCTCGTTCGGGAAACGAATGCGGAAGCGGCGGGAGTAATTCTCGCGCACCTTGGTGTTGGTGTAGCGGCGCGTGGCCCATTCGCCGTAGCGAGCGACGTCCATGCCCCAGATGTCCGCGCCCGGATCGCCGTCCACCATCCAGTGCGAGAGGGCGAGGCCGACGCCGCCGCCCTGACTGAAGCCGGCCATCACGCCGCACGCGACCCAGAAATTCCGCAGACCGGGGACCGGCCCCACGAGCGGATTGCCGTCGGGCGCGAAAGTGAAGGGGCCGTTGACGATCTTGCGAATGCCGACTTCACCGAGGCGCGGGAAGTGCTTGAAGCCCACTTCAAGGCTCGGGGCAATGCGCTCGAGATCGTTGGGCAGCAAATCCTGGCCAAAGTCCCAGGGCGTAGTGCGCGGCGACCAGGGCACACCCGCGCGTTCGTAGGTGCCAAGCAGCACGCCGCCGCGCTCCTGGCGCATGTAGATCTCGCCCTCGAAATCGATAACGTGCAGCAGTTCGGGTTGACCTGCGAGCTCCGGCAGATCGTCGGTGATGATGTATTGGTGCTCCATGGCGAGGATCGGCAATTCGAGCCCCACCATGCGGCCGACCTCGCGAGCCCACAGGCCGCCGGCATTGACCACATGCTCGGCGTGCACGTTGCCCTGCTCGGTGATCACGTCCCAGCTGCCATCGGCGCGCTGCCGCAGATCTGTGACGCGGCATTGGCGAACGATCTCAGCACCGCCGATCTGCGCCGCTTTCGCGTAAGCGTGGGTAACTCCGTACGGGTCGACGTGCCCTTCGATGGGGTCGTAGATGGCGCCCACGAAATGCTTCTCATCAAGCAGCGGGTGGCGCTTCTTGGTCTCGGCCATGTCGATGAGCTCAAGCTCCATGCCGAGGTAGCGACCGCGCGCGACGGTCATCTTGAGCCAATCGAGCCGCTCCGGCGTGCCGGCGAGCATCAGGCCGCCGGTGATGTGCAAGCCGCAAGACTGACCGGAGATCTGTTCGAGTTCGCGGTACAGGTTGATTGTGTACTGCTGCAGTTTCGCGACATTCGGATCGCCGTTGACGGTATGCATGCCGCCTGCAGCGTGCCAGGTGGAGCCTGAGGTGAGTTCCGAGCGCTCGATGAGCATGACGTCGCGCCAGCCCGCCTTGGTCAGGTGGTACAGCACGCTAACGCCGACCACGCCACCACCGATCACCACCACTTGTGCCGTGTTCTTCATGTTCGATCTCTTCTATCTGTATTAGCTCACCGGAGGCGCGCCGCCCTCCGCCGTTCGGCGGGCGACGTAATCATTGAGTGCTTCGACGACCGCTGGATCGCGTGGCGGCGGCTGGTAGGCATCCACCACCTGATGCCATATTTCCGCTGCGCGATCGGTGGCTGTCTTGCCGCCCGCCGCTTGCCAATTTCCGAAGTTCTGCCAGTCGGAGACGAGCGGCGAATAGAACGCCGTGCGATAGCGCGCCATCGTGTGGGCGCAACCAAAGAAATGTCCGCCGGCACCGACCTCGGCCACCGCATCGAGGGCGATGTCGTCGGCAGTGGCGCCAACAGGCTGGAAGACCTCGGCGAACATCTGCAGCATTTCGATATCGAGAATGAATTTCTCGTAAGAGGTTGTCAGCCCGCCCTCGAGCCATCCAGCCGCGTGCAGGATGTAGTTGCAGCCACCCATCAGGGCGCCCCACAGGCTCATTTCCGACTCGTAGGCCGATTGCGCATCGGCGCAGTTGGACGCGGTCGCGTTAGACGAGCGCCAGGGCAGGCCGATGTGCCTTGCCAGCTGGCCGGCACCGAACGCGGCCTTGACGTACTCGGGCGTGCCGAACGCCGGCGAGCCCGATTTCATATCGACGTTCGAGGTGAAGCTGCCGTAGATGATGGGCGCGCCAGGCCGCACCATCTGCGCCAGCGTCAGGCCAGCAAGCGCCTCGGCGTGCGCGAGAGTCAGGGCGCCTGCGATGGTCACGGGCGCCATGGCTCCTGCGAGCGTGAAGGGCGTGATGATCAGCACTTGCCCCGCTGCCGCGTAGTCCATGATGCCGTTCGCCATCGGGATATCGAGCTGCAGCGGCGAGTTGGTGTTGATGATGGTCGTGACGCAGGGTCGCGAGCGGAACTCTTCTTCCGTTAGGCCGTAGGCGATACGGATCATCTCGAAATTGTCGACCGTCTGTCCGGGGCCGCGCGCATAGACCTTCGGGATCTTGTCCGACATCAGCAGCATCGCGCGCGTGGTTTCGAGATGGCGGAACTGGACTGGAATGTCCTGCGGCTCCACGAGGCCGCCAAGCCCGTGCATGACCTCAAAGCTCTGGCAGATCTTGATGATGTTGCAGAAGTCCTCGAAGGAGCCGGCGCGCTTGCCGCGCGCGGTGTCCATGATGTTCGGCGGCCCCGAGGTGGGCGCGAACATTACGTGCTTGCCCCATACCGGCATGTCGAATTCCGGGCGCGCGGCCCGCAGCACGATTTCACGCGGCGCCAGGGCGAGGCACTGCTCGACGAGTCCGCGATCGAGGCGCACGGTCAGTGTCGACTCATCCACCTGGCCGCCGCCACGGCGGTAGGCTTCGCGGGCCTCGGGCAGCAGCACCCGCATGCCCTGATTCTCGAGCATGGTCAGCGCGCTGGCGTGGATCGCGGCGACCTGATCGTCGGAGAATACTTTGAGGGGTTCGAACGGATTGATTAGATGTCGGTAACGCGACTGCCGCGAGGGTGTGTCGACCACGGGTGCCGCAGCGCGTCGACGCGGACGACGCTCGGCCGTTGACGGAGCGTCCTGCACGGGGTCATTCATCAGCTGGCATCCTCATTGACGTTCCTGGTTGACGTGTCCGACGTCGCAACGACTCCCAGCCGAGGTCTGATGACCATCCGCCGTCCACCGGCAAGCTGACGCCATTGATGAAGGCACTGTGCTCGCTGGCAAGGAAGGCAATGGCCGCTGCAACGTCACCCGGATAGGCGAAGCGGGCCATGGGCACTCGATCGATGATGTCGGCGTCGCTGTAGTTGCCTGAGCCCTGATCGGCCACGTCCATCTCGGTCTTGATCCAGCCGGGGCATACCGCATTTACGCGCACGCCGCGCCCGCCCCACTCGGCGGCGAGGGTTCGGGTAAGACCAATCAGGCCGTGTTTTGAGGCATTGTAGGCACTGCGGTGCGCCACCGCGCCAAGCCCGGCGACCGAGGCCACATTGATGATGCTGCCGCGACCGTGCGCGAGCATCTGCCGACCGAACTCGCGACACAGCAGGAATGGTCCCAGCAAGTTGACGTCCATGACCCGGCGCCACTGTGCGGCGGTGAGTTTCTCTGCTGGAATGATTTGGCTGATGCCGGCGTTGTTCACCAATACGTGGGCTTGGCCCATCGCGTCCGCTACCTCGGCGGCGGCGCGTTGCACGAAGGTCTCCTCGGCAATGTCACCGCTCAAGCCGCGCGCGGTGTGGCCCTGCGCGCGAAGTTCGGCGACCACCGCCTCGAGGGGCTGCAGGTCGAGCAGCATCACGGCGAATCCTTCCTCTGCGAGGGTCTGTGCCGTGACTCGTCCGAGACCCTGCGCCGCACCGGTGATGACTGCCGTTCGAATCTGTGTGCTCATGCGTCGTCGATTATGCCGCCAGACGCTAAATCGGGCGGGGCGCAATCCGGCAAGTCAGGGTCGCTTTCCAGTCGTGTGGTGACCAGCCCGTGGGCTAGCATCCGGCCGCATCATGCACATCGCGAAACTCGAAACCTTTGCCAATGAGTTCGTCTGTTTCGTCAGGCTGACCACGGATGACGGCGCGATCGGTTGGGGTCAGACCTCGACCTACAACGCGGATATCACCGCACAGGTGTTTCACCGACAGGTTGTGCCATGGGTGCTCGGCCAGCGGGTCGACGACATCCAGGCGCTGATCGACCGCGTCGAGGAGAAGGAGCACAAGTATCCGGGCAGCTACCGCTGTCGTGCGCTCGCGGGTCTCGATACGGCGGTGTGGGATTTGCGCGGCCGTGTTGCGGGCAAACCGGTGGTGGAGTTGCTGGGTGGCAAACCCGGGCGATTGCGCGCGTACGCCTCGTCAATGAAGCGCGATATCACACCCGAGGCGGAGGCGGAGCGTCTCGTCCGTCTGCGCGACGAATTCGGATTCACCGCCTTCAAGTGGCGCGTGGCTGCCGAGTGCGGTCGTGACATCGACGAGTGGCCGGGTCGCACCGAACGCATTGTGCCGACCGTAGCCCGTGCGCTTGGCGATGGCATCGACAAGCTCGTCGACGCCAACAGCGGGTACTCGCCGCGGCGAGCCATCGAGGTGGGGCGGCTGCTCGAGCAGGAAGGCGTTGGTCATTTTGAAGAGCCGTGCCCGTACTGGCATCTCGAACAGACCCGCGAGGTCACCGAGGCTTTGTCGATCGATGTCACGGGCGGCGAGCAGGATTGGGATCTCGCCACCTGGCAACGCATGATCGACATGCGTGCCGTCGACATCGTGCAGCCCGACGTCATGTACATGGGTGGCATCACGCGCACTCTGACGGTCGCGCGAATGGCGGCCGCGGCGGGCCTGCCGGTCACGCCTCACAGTGCCAATCTCTCGCTCGTGACGATGTGCACCATGCATCTGCTTGGCGCAATTCCGAACGCAGGCAAATACCTCGAACTCTCCATCGAAGGCGAGGACTATTACCCGTGGCAGCAGGATCTGTTTCTCGGTGATCCGTACCGCGTGGAAGCGGGGCATGTGCAGATCCCGTCGGCGCCGGGCTGGGGTGTGGAGATCAACCCTGCCTGGCTGGCACGCGCCGAGTATCGCTGTGCCGCACAGTCAAATTCTTAAACAATCATCCATCGGGGACAGACAGTGAAATACGGCTACATCGGTCTTGGCAATCTCGGCAAACACTTGGCCGCGAGTTTGCGGCGCGCGGGCTTCACCGTGGTGGTCAACGATCTGAATCGGGCCGCGGCGCAGCCGTTGCTGGATGCGGGTTGTCTGTGGGCCGATTCGCCACGCGAACTCGCCGAACAAGTGGACTGCGTCATCACCTGTCTGCCGTCACCGAGTGCCTCGAATGCCGTACTGACCGGCCCGGGTGGCGTGCTCGAGGGTTTGCGTCGTGGGGGTACTTGGATCGAGATGAGCACCACGGACGAGCGCGAGATCAAGCGCGTAGCCGAACTTGCTGCAGCGCGTGGTGTGGCCACGCTCGAATGCCCGGTCACGGGCGGTGTGCACCTCGCTGCGGCAGGCAAGATCACGGTGCTCGTCGGCGGTGAGCAGCCGGTGTTCGAGCAGCACCGCGCGGCGCTCGAGGCGATGGGCGGGCAGATCTTCTACATGGGCGAGCTCGGCAAGGCCAGCGTCATCAAGGTGATCACCAACATGCTCGCGTTCATCCACCTGGTCGCGGCCGGCGAAGCCTTGATGCTGGCCAAGCGTGGCGGGCTGGATCTCGCGCAAGCGTTCTACGCCATCAAGGCGAGCTCGGGTACGAGCTTCGTGCACGAAACAGAGAGCCAGCTCGTACTCAATGGCAGCTACAACATCAACTTCACCATGGACCTCGCTTGCAAGGACCTCGGCTTCGCCTACGAGTACGGTCGCAAGTTCGGCGTGCCGCTTGAGATTGCCGGGCTGACCGAGCAGATTTTCCGCCGTGGCCGCTCGCAGTACGGTGGCGAGGCGCAGTCGACGCAGATCGTGAAGCTGCTAGAGGATGCGCTCGGCACCGACCTGCGCGCGCCGGGTTTTCCGGCCGTTCTCGAATAGGGCGCCGAGTTCGCCGATCATCGCCGGGCCAAGATCGTCCGTGCTGCCGATGGCCACGGCGCGCCGATAATAGTCGCCGACCTCGTGACCGATGCCGATGGCGACAAGTTCAACCTGCGCCTGCTGTTCGATCCAGCGGATGACCTGCCGCAGATGCTGGTCTAGGTAGCCGCCGGGGTTTGCCGACAGCGTGGCCTGATCGAGTGGTACGCCATCGGAGATGGTCATCAGGATTCGTCGGCGTTCCGGCCGCGCGAGCAGTCGCTGGTAGGCCCACCACAGCGCTTCGCCATCGATGTTGTCCTTCATCAGATCATCGCGCAGCAGCAAACCGAGATTGGCGCGCGCGCGGCGCCAGGCCGTGTCAGCCGTTTTGTAGACGATGTAGCGGACGTCGGTCAGACGTCCCGGGTTGCGCGGTGCACCTGCAGCAATCCAGTCGGCGCGTGACTTGCCGCCATCCCACTCGCGGGTGGTGAAGCCCAGGATCTCGGTGCGTACGCCGCAGCGCTCCAGCGTGCGCGCCAGCAGATCCGCGCACAACGCCGTGAGCAGGATCGGTTTGCCACGCATCGAGCCGGAGTTGTCGAGCAGCAGCGTGACCACCGTATCCTTGAAATCCGTCTCGGTCTCCTGCTTGAACGAGAGCGGCCCGAGCGGCTCGGTTAGCACGCGGGCGAGTCGCGCCGAATCGAGCACGCCTTCTTCGAGATCGAACTGCCAGCGACGACGCTGCTGTGCGCGCAGAGCCCGTTCAAGCCTGCGGGCGAGTCGCGCAACCACACCAGGCAGTTGCCGTGCCTGCTCGTCCAAGGTGACCCGCAGACGCGCGAGCTCAGCGCGGTCGCTCAATTCTTCGGCCTCGAACACTTCGTCGTGGGCGCGGGTGAAAACGCGATAGGCACGGTTCGGATGATCGCGATCCAGTTCGCCGATCCGACTCAGTCGGCTGCCCTCGGGGGCGTCCGGCGAGGACTCGTTCTCCGGCGGAGCCTGCGGTGAGCGCGTCTGCGCCAGAGGCTTGCGCGGCTCGATGTCCGGTTCGTCTTCCTCGGCGATTTCATGCGCGCGTTGCACGCCGAGTTCCTCGCCCGCGGCGCCAACTGCCGATGCGGTGGGCGGTGGTGGGACGGGTGCCGCCTCGGCTGCGGGCGGCGTTGCGGGTGTCACCCGCGGATCGGCGAGTTCGTGTCCGAGGCCCAACGCGCGCAACACGCGCTGTTGCTCACGCGCGTAGGCATCCTGGTCGCTCACGGCGTGAGCGAGCGCACCCAGCCCTTCCTTAAGGCGTTTGTCGAAGAAAGGCCGCCAGCGTGCCACGAGCGGCTGCGCCTCCTCGGGCACCGATTGCCCCGCCAATTGCTCCCGAGCGAGCAGGGCGAGCGCCTGCGCCATGGCTTCGGAGTTGTCACCAGGCCCGCGCAGCACGCCGCTGCGTTGCAACTCCTCAAACTGCACGGCTGCGATGTTTGCCGCCACGCCCGCAAGATCTCGTGCGCCGAGTGCAAGGCAGCGCGCTTCTTCGAGCGCATCAAACATCGCTCGCGCTCGATAGCCCGATGGACGATAGCGCGCGTGCACGTCTGGGTCGTGATACGCCCGACGCAGTGCGAGCCGATCGGCTTGGCCGCGCAGCAGTGCACGTCGGCTTGCCGACAAGTCCGCCGGCGGCGCTGGCAGTAGCACTCGATTGCCTTCAAGTCGTGGCCCGGCGGTACCGAATACGACCTTCAAGGCCGCATCACCCGCAAGCGCGCGCGTCGCTTCGGCGAGCACACGCTCGAAGCCGCGCGGCGCGCCGGAGGTCGGCTTAGCCGGGGTAGTCAACTCGAGCCGCCGGGCCGGGCCTGCGTCGCGAGCCAGGCCGCGCGCAGATTCTCTGCGGTGGGGCCGCGGCCATCGGGCTGCCAGCCGGGCGGTCCAAAGATATAGCGGAAGATCTCTCGCGCGGTTCGTGCCGTGCGGACATCGCGGGCCATCGCCGCCCATTCATGGAAGGCGATCTTGATCGGATTGAAGGTGTCGATGTTCCTGATCAGACCGTACCGGCAGGGCTCCTCGTCGCGTTCGGCGGCAAATGTTCCGAACAGACGATCCCACACCATAAGCGTACCGCCGTAGTTGCGATCGACGTAGCCCGGATTGGCAGCGTGGTGAACCCGATGGTGCGAGGGCGTGTTGAACAGATACTCGAACCAGCGCGGCATCCGGCGGATCGATTCGGTGTGCAACCAGAACTGGTAAAGCAGGCTGAAGCCGCTTTGCACGAAGATCATCTCGGGCGGAAAACCGAGCAGCACCAACGGAAACCATGGGGCCCAAGTGCCCACCAACACGCCCGTCCACGGCTGGCGGATCGCGGTGGAGAGGTTGTAGTGCTGCGAGGAGTGGTGATTGACGTGAGCGGCCCACCAGAATCGGCATTCATGACTCGCACGATGGAACCAGTAGTAGGCGAAGTCATCGAGCACTACGAGCGCGATCCAGGCCCAGGGTGAGGCTGAGGAAATCTCGAACAGCCGGTTGTCGTACAGGAAGGCAAAGACGGCGACCACTGCGCCGGCGAGCAGCACGTTGCTGAGGTAATTGCCGGCGCGCATGCCGATGGAGGCCAGAGTGTCACGCCACTCGTAATGGACGCGGACCAGATGCGCCTTGACGAGCAGCATCTCGAGCCCCATCAGTGCGAAGCGTGCGATCACCAGCCATTCTGCTGAGCCGAGCGAACGGATCGACATGCACGTATCTCCCAATGCAGACGACGGTGGAGTCTCTCAAGTATAGGCGAGGACCCCACCGGTCTTCCTCTTCAGTCCTCCTCAACGGCGTCGCTGAGCTCCGCCCGGCGCCGCGTCATGAACGCCTGCAGCGCCTCGTCGATGGCAGGGTCGATCCCCGGGTCAACGTAGTCGGCGAGCATTTTTTTCCATACCCGATTGGCGCGCTGCTCCGCGCTCAGGCTGCCTTCGCTCGACCATTGCTCGTACGAGGCGTAGTCGGCAATGGTCGACTGGTAGAAGGCGCTTTCGAAATTGGCGAGCGTGTGTGCGCAGCCAAGAAAATGGTTGCCGGGACCGACCTCGCGGATGGCATCCATGGCTTGGCCGCGTTCGCTGAGATCCATGCCACCCGCGAGGCCATGCAGCATCGCCAGTTGGTCGGCATCGATGACAAACTTCTCGTAGCTCGCCACGAGACCCGCCTCGAGCCAGCCGGCCGCATGAGTAACGAGGTGCACGCCTGCGAGCACCGTGGGCAACAGCGTGTTGGCACTTTCGTAGCCGGCTTGAGCATCGACGATCTTCGAAGAGCACAAACCACCGCCGCTGCGGCACGGGACGCCAAGGCGTCGTGCAAGTTGCGCGGTCGCAAAGATCATCTGCGTCGCCTCGGGTGTGCCGAAGGTGGGCGACCCCGAACGCATCGAGACAGCGCCGACGAATGAACCCATGATCACCGGCGCACCCGGTCGCACGAGTTGCGTGAGTGCCATGCCGGCGAGGGTCTCGGCCAAAATCTCCGCCATGCAGCCGGCAGGTGTGACGGGTCCCATCGCGCCGGCGAGCACGGCGGGTACGACGATCGTGCCTTGGTTGTGCGCGGCAAATTCACGCAGTGCACCGAGCATTCGGCCATCGAACGTTAGCGGCGAGTTCGAATTAATGTTGCCGAGCAGAACTGCGTTGGCATCGACGAACTCGGCGCCGAATACCAGTTGCGCCATGCGCACGGCATCGGCCGCATGGCCGGGTGTCTCCGGCGTGCCTTCGCAGGCCTGATCGCTGTGGCGGAAGTAGGCGTATTGCACGTCGAGGTGGCGTTTGCCCGGCGCGATATCCATCGGTTCGCAGGCACTGCCGCCGGAAAAGTGAATGGCCGGGGCCATCTGCGCGAGCTTGATGAAATTGACGAGATCCTCGAGCGTGGCGTAACGACGACCCCGATCAAGATCGGTGACGAACGGCGGTCCGCCGACGGGCGAGAACACGGTGACGTCGCCGCCAAACTGCACCGTACGCGCCGGGTTGCGTGCGTGAACTTTGAACACGGACGGTGCACTGCGCAGCAGCGCCCTGCATAAGCCACGCGGCATCCTCACACGTTCACCCTGCACGTCGGCACCGGCCTCGCGCCACAGTTGCAGGGAGGTCGGGTCGCGTCGAAACTCGATGCCGATGTCCTCGAGGATCGTCTCGGCATTGTGCTCGATGATGTCCACGGCTTCCGGGTGCAGCAGTTCGACCGCGGGAATTCGCCGATGAATCGCACCGAGCTTGCCAAGATCGCTGTGTGAGCGTGCTGCCCGGCGCAGCTCACGACCGCGTCGGGCCGTCAATTTACCCTCTGTCATCGCGCTGCCCAGCCTCTCACGATGGCTTCTCGCAACGCACCACGCCCCACAGCGCCGCAGCGACGGCAGCGAAGACGGCGCCCGCAATCCACGCGTCGTTCCAATGCCCGTCCGCCACGAGGGCCGCGACGACCGGCTGACAGATCATTCCGCCGACATTGCCGCCGGTGTTGAGCACGCCAGTGGCGGCGCCGGTGTCGGCTCGTGCGAGATTCATGGTCGCGGCCCAGTACGGGCCTTCGTTGATTTCCATCGCAAAGAACGCCAGAGCGAGTGCCGCCACGGCGAGAATCACGCTGTCGAGGGCCGGAATGGCGAGCAGCAGCAGCGCACCGGCTGGCAAGCTCAACAGCGGTATGAGGCGATAGCCGCGAGTGGCCCCGAGGCGCGTGGCCAACCGATCGGCGAGCACGCCACCGATGGCGGCGCCGATGGCCGCACCGATCCAGGGAATCATCGCGGTGAGACCGCTCTCGAGACCGCTCAGTTTGCGTTCCTGCACCAGGTACATGAACGACCAAAAGCTGATCATGTAGAACACGAAGTTCATGCACAGGTACGAGGCGGCAAGCAGCGCGATGTTTCGGTTGCGTAGCACCGTGCCCATGCGTGCGAAGGTTAGCGGTGGTGCAGGCGGTGAGCTGTCGAGCTCCGCGAGTTCTTCGGCCGTCACGCGTGCGTGCTGCTCGGGTCGATCCCGACCGTAGTGCCACCAGCCGAGCGTCAAAAAAATAGCCGGGATTGCCGTGACTAAAACGGCCTGCTGCCAGCCGAGTGTGGCGGTGAGCGCGACGAGCAGCGGCGGGGTCAAGGCGCCGCCCAGCAACATGCCCGAGCTCACCACGCCGTTGGTCAAGGCAAATTGGCGTGAGGGAAACCAGCGCTCAATCACAAC